>NZ_JBXYJG010000016.1:0-79113 GCF_057396255.1 Psychrobacter sp. CX21
GAGCCCATCCTGAATTCTGTGTAACTGCAATTTAGATTAAATGCTTACTAACACGCTCATCGAACATAATCATAAATCGATTAAGAGCAGACGTCCAGTTACGGATGGGCATCGACCACTTTTTAGACGCCTGCTGAGTCGCTAGATAAACAACCTTTAACGCCGCTTGATCAGATGGGAATATCTTACGCTTATTCACAGCGGTACGAATCACGCTATTTAATGACTCGATAGCATTGGTCGTATAAATGGCTTTTCTAATGTCTTTCGGGTAATCAAAGAACACGGTTAAGCCCTCCCAATTATTGCGCCAAGAGGTAACCACATGCGGGTATTTATCGCCCCAGATCTCATTAAACTGCTCAAGGCTAGCCTCTGCCAGCTCAAGCGTATCAGCACCATAAACCGCCTTTAAACCAGCCGCTACTTTTTTTCTATCTTTCCATGGTACAAACTTCATAGAGTAACGTACCATATGCACAATACATAGCTGAACCTGTGTGTTTGGATATACCGTATTAATTGCCTCGCTAAAGCCTTTTAAACCATCCACACAGGCAATAAGAATATCTTGAACCCCACGGTTTTGTAGTTCAGTGAGAATACCTAGCCAGAACTTAGCGCCTTCATTCTCCGATAGCCACATACCCAGTAGCTCCTTTTTGCCCTCAAGATTGACGCCTAAGGCCAGATAGATGGCTTTATTAATGATTTGCTTGTCTTGACGTACTTTAACGACAATGCAGTCTAAATATACGATAGGATATAAGCTACTTAGTGGACGATTCTGCCATGCTGTGATGTCATCTATGATGTTGTCAGTAACCCTTGATACGAGACTGGTTGAGATATCAACGTCATAGATATCTTTGATACTCTCAACAATCTCAGTGGTTGTCTGGCCTTTGGCGTAAAACATGATGATTTTATCATCGAGCCCAGTGATACGAGTTTGATGCTTTGCAACCAATACAGGATCAAAGCTTCCTTCACGGTCTCTGGGTGTAGATACTTCAATCTCACCTGTGTCACTGCGCACTGTCTTTTTGGTGTGACCGTTGCGCTTGTTTGGGGTATCCGCCTTTTCATGCTTAGGATAGCCTAGATGCTCTTCCATCTCGGCTTCTAATGCAGTGTCAATAAATGACTGCATGAGCTCTTTTTGAAATGCTTTGATGTCTTCAAAGCTGCCAACGTGTTTGGCCATTTGTTCGGCTAGTTTTTTTAGTTCTGTTTGTTTTGTCATTGCTTATTCTCCTTTACTATGGATTATAAGCAGTTACACAAAGTTTGGGAAAGTCTCATCGCCTCAATTATTTATCAAAGCTCTTTGCAAGATATACGTTATACATTGTTTTATGAAGTAGCCCCTATTTACGGTTCGGTATTTTTTACGCCAGTACCGTATGAATGGTTGGCGTACGACAAACACGAGTTTATAGATAATATAAGGCTACATATCAATAAAATGCAAAGCAGCAAATTATATCTAGCTAAGTCAAATATACTCGGATTGATTTACAGTTATTTTTTAAAATCAGTATGGTTGGATTTAAAAAGAGAAATTGAACTACTTCAAAATCAATAGACTTAAAATACTACATGAATAATTCACTTTAATTAAATTATTAATATGACATTATTAGTAATCAACAGTTTGCTAAAGGTTTATGTATGCTTTACCGACATAAATTATATTTATTTTTGATAATTATAGCTGAAATCATCTTATATTTCGTTTAAACCTACGGGTATTTTCATTCTGAAAATAATTTCCAAATTCTTGGTCTTAGTAATCTTGATAAATATGAAACCGCTTTAATAAGATTTAATACGATTATCTTTTTAATACATGTTGTTATAGCTGTATTATCTATTAAATATATTAAATTAAATAAAAAAACTCTTACTTTGATGTTTGTCGCTGTAATTAACTTGATTATCGCAATTTGGTTTTTAATAGTTGGTATATATGACAACTTTATAAATATTCAAGAAGTTAATATCTTTATAGAACTACGATCAATTACCCCTTACGCTGATATTTACTATGTTTTACCTGTTTTATGGGCGGTTTTATATTTTGTTTATATTTATCCCAAGATAAGAATAAAGTCTAATTAAAAGTAATAAAAGAATTAAATGAATGACTTTATATTTACTAAAATTAATACAAATCCTTTGCGGAATAATCACTACATATTCAGTTTTAAGGGATTATTCATGCATTAAAAACATCCATTTTCAAAACTTGCCTTCTTCAATCGCTAATAATTTATTTAGTGTATTTATATTAATTATTAACAAATAACGCCTATTCATCCAATTTTGATAACCAAGTTTTTATTATCACATGTGAGCATAAACCAGTTAAACCTACCCTTCAATTCCAACCCGCCTAATATATACGTTATGTTGATAGTTAGTAAAACTAATTGGTAATAGACCGTTTCACTATTATACTTTCGCATAGGGAACATAATACTTAAAGATATTAAAGTAAAAATGTTATTTTTTTAAATTTACTTATGCGAGATCAACTATGGAACTATTAGGTTTTACGTTTGATGTTCAAACGCTAACTCAGAATGCCATATACTTAATAACTCAACTTATCTTTGCCATTCTCATATTCGTTATAGGACGTTGGATAGCTAAGAGAATTGTTGACTTTAGTCACAATATTATGCGCCGTAGCCGTTTGGATGAAACGGTAGCAGGGTTTTTAAGTCGTATTTTATATGGCATTTTATTGGTGATTGTCGTTTTAGCCGCATTAAGTAAATTAGGCGTACATACGACTTCTGTCGTTGCTATATTAGGTGGTGTCGCAGTTTCAGTAGGTTTAGCGCTTAAAGATCAACTTTCAAACTTTGCAGCTGGCGTATTAATTGTACTGTTCCGTCCTTTCGAACGTGGCGATTATGTCCAGATTAGTAGCTATACAGGTACCGTTACTGATATAACCTTAATCAATACACATGTGACCACGGTCAATAACCATGATGTGGTTATTCCAAACAGTGATATTAGTACCTCAGCGATTACTAACTATACGTCTTTACCTAATCGCCGCGTAGATATTACGGTTGGCGTCGGCTATGATGCCGATCTTAAATTGGCTAAAGAAGTACTCATGCAAACCGCTAAAGAAAACCCTTTAGCTTACTCTGATCCCGAGCCAGTTATAAGAGTGACAAATTTGGGAGATAATTCCGTTGATCTCACGTTGAACATATGGACGAGTAATGATGATTGGTGGGCCATGCAGTGTCAGCTTCTTGAAGATTTCAAGATTGCACTAGATAATCATGATATAGATATACCTTATCCACAGCGCAGCATTCATGTAAGTGGTTTAAATGACATTGTTGAGTTATCAAATAATAATAAAGAACAATAAGATTTCATCTAAACAATTTATTATAAGTTACGTAAATCAAACTATAAAAATAAGAGGGTTATATGTCTCAAGAATTTATTAAATCAAAAGCTGCTGTAGCATGGGGTCCTAAAGAGCCACTAAAGATCGAAGAAGTCGATGTCATGTTACCCAAAAAGGGTGAAGTATTGGTTAAGATATTAGCCAGCGGAGTTTGTCATACCGATGCTTATACACTATCAGGCGCTGATCCTGAAGGTGTCTTTCCTGCAATATTAGGCCATGAGGGCGGCGGTATTGTAGAACAAGTAGGTGAAGGTGTAACTAGTGTTGAGGTTGGCGATCATGTCATTCCTTTATATACTGCGGAATGTGGTGTTTGCAAAATGTGCCGTTCTGGCAAAACCAACTTATGCTCTGCGGTTCGCGAGACTCAAGGTAAAGGGTTAATGCCTGATGGTACAACCCGTTTTTATAAAAACGGCGAACCTATATATCATTATATGGGCTGCTCTACGTTCTCTGAATATACTGTACTTCCAGAGATCTCTTTGGCCAAAGTCAATAAAGAAGCACCTCTTGAAGAAGTCTGCTTACTTGGCTGCGGGGTTACTACGGGTATGGGCGCTGTGATGAATACAGCTAAAGTTGAAGAAGGCTCTACAGTCGCCATCTTTGGCTTAGGCGGTATTGGTCTATCTGCTGTTATCGGTGCAAATATGGCCAAAGCCAGACGCATTATTGGTATAGATGTGAATGAAAGCAAATTTGAATTGGCCAAAAAATTAGGCGCAACCGATTGCATCAATCCAAAAGACTACGATAAACCGATTCAAGAAGTTATCGTTGATTTGACCGATGGCGGCGTGGATTATTCATTTGAATGTATCGGTAACGTTGATGTGATGCGCTCGGCTCTAGAGTGCTGCCATAAAGGTTGGGGCGAGTCTATCATTATTGGTGTCGCAGGCGCGGGTGAAGAGATCTCTACGCGCCCTTTCCAGTTAGTAACCGGTAGAGTTTGGAGAGGCTCAGCGTTTGGCGGGGTTAAAGGTCGTACTGAATTACCGGGTTATGTTGAACGCTATCTAGCAGGTGAGATCCCACTTCAAGAGTTTATTACGCATACCATGTCCCTTGAAGAGATAAATGAAGCGTTTGAGTTAATGCATGAAGGTAAAAGCATTCGCAGTGTGATTCATTTCGACGCCTTAAATGACCAGAAATAAGATGTTTTATAAGGTTGATATACTCTGAAAGTTTTTAAATTATATAACAACTGCTAAATATCTTGGCATCTCCACTTCTAATACTTTATTGATTTTAAACCATGACTTATTCAACGCCTATTTACCTAAAAATAGTAAAGTTTATATTACTCGTTAGTGGTATCGTTCTGGTTTTAGATTGTCTGTTTTTATTGATGCAATTTAAAATCAACTTCGGTACCGTCGTTCCTTTTTTAATCGGTATTATATTTATAATACACGCCCTATATTGGCATCAAATTCAAAACTTTATCAATACGAGCAAGCTGCGCCGATATATTTGGGGCGGATTGTGGTCAGGATTTATAATATGGTTGTTCAGTTTTATTGCTTTTGCAATCTCGCTAAGTAGCAGCCATACATACGAAGATGATATCAAAAATGTAAAAGCGGTAATTGTATTAGGCGGCGGCGTTAAGAATAACAAACCCACGCCGACACTTGCCAGCAGGCTAGATATAGCCGCTCAAATTATAAATCAGCACCCACAAGTTATCGTCGTACCCAGTGGCGGTATTGGAATTTCTCAAGAGCTCAGTGAAGGTGAGGTCATGAAGACTTACCTTACTCAAGTTCATGGCATTGATGAAAAGCTAATAACTCCAGAGGAAGAAAGCACCAGTACTGAAGAGAATCTGTTATATAGTCAACCTATATTGGAAAAACAGGGTGTGCATATGACTGATTCTATTGCTATTGTTACCAGTGATTTTCACATACCGCGCTCCATTGCTATTGCAAAGCATCAAGGTTATACCGACATTGTACCCGTATCGAGCCCTACCCCGCTTAATATTCGTTATAATGCATGGTTTAGAGAGTATTTTGCATACATTAGCGGTTGGCTTCTAGGGGAATATTAATAGCGTGTTGTAAATAAAAAAGACCTATAACTATGATAGGTCTTTTAAATGATAACAATAGTAAGTTATCTAAAGCGCTTGAGAAAGCGCCGATAACGCCCCTTTCAACATCGCAGAAACGGTACTGGTATGAGTTCCAATTCCTGAGTAAATCTCCCCATCTACATTAAGCTGAATATAAGCGGCCGCTTTGGCATTGGTTTTATCACTATCACCACCGCCTTCTTGCTGAAACTCAGGATTAATCGCGTGTTCAGAATAGTTAATGATATGCAGCTGCTTACCTGTATGGCGAGCAACCCCATCTATGAATGATGAAAGCGGGCCATTGCCGTTACCTGATATGTCCACCGTTTCACCATTTAGAGTAATTTGACCGTTAAATTCAACTTCTCCACCTTTATTATTGACGCTGTGATCTAATAATTGATAGTCAGAATTTTGTAAATAGGTGCTCTCAAACGCTTCAAGAATCTCGTCGTTTTTAAGCTCGCGCGCTGCGTCTTCCGCTTTTTGCTGTATAACACGGCTAAAGTCAATCTGCATCCAGCGGGGTAAGTTAAAGCCATAGTTACGCTGCAAGATATATGCAACGCCCCCTTTACCAGACTGACTATTTATACGCACTACATCTTGATAGCTACGGCCAATATGAGCAGGATCAATTGGTAGATAAGCAACGTCCCATATATTTTGAGTGGTATCGCTATTTTTTTCATTAAAGTCTAATGACTTCTTTATGGCATCTTGATGCGATCCACTAAAGGCTGTAAATACCAACTCACCAACGTAAGGATGGCGTGGATGTATGGGTAAATTATTACATTCACTAACGACCTGTACAATTCTACTCATATCACTAAGATCAAGTTCAGGGTCTACGCCTTGACTGTATAAGTTCATGGCCATAATCATAATGTCCATATTTCCCGTACGCTCACCATTTCCTAATAAGGTACCTTCGATACGATCAGCGCCAGCCAATACGCCAAGTTCAGCAGCTGCTACTGCACTTCCCCTATCATTATGCGTGTGCAAGCTTATAATCACATGCTCTCGATGATTAATATGACGGCAGAAGTATTCAACTTGGTCGGCATATACATTTGGCATCGATGACTCTACGGTTGCTGGTAAGTTGATGATAACCTCTTGACCATCTTGAGGCTTCCATACGGCATTAACGGCATTGACGACTTCAATGGCATAATCAGGTTCCGTTTGGCTAAAGCTTTCTGGCGAATATTGGAATACCCACTCTGAATCAGGGTGCTTGGCAGCATGATCTTTTAACATATGTGCGCCTTTTACCGCGATGTCTTTGATTTGCTCCAAATCTTTTGCATAGACTTTGTCGCGCTGAACTTTGCTGGTTGAGTTATAGACATGTACGACAGCTCTACGAACCCCTTGCAAAGCTTCAAAAGTACGTTCAATTAAGTGCTCACGGGCTTGAACCAAAACTTGGATAGTTACATCATCAGGAATATGATTTTCCTCAATTAACTTACGTGCAAAATCAAACTCAACTTGCGCAGCTGAGGGAAAACCAATTTCAATTTCTTTAAACCCTACATCGACAAGGAGTTTAAAAAACTGCATTTTTTGATCGATGGTCATTGGATCAATTAATGCTTGATTACCATCTCGTAGATCTACACTTGCCCATATGGGTGCTTTGGTAATCGTGTTATCAGGCCAAGTGCGATCACTTAGCTGCGGCGCAAATGCAAAAGGCTGATATTTACGAAAGTCAAAAGCTTCAAACTTAGGCTTTACTTTAGGTTCAGTAGATGGCGTACGATCAGTAACTTGGCTCATGGCTTTACTCTATTTGAATAATTGAATTAAAGTTGATAAGAAATTTACTATCTATAATTAAGTATATGAATAAGGGTTAATTGTTTAAATGACTGTAGTTATTTATCATGAGGGTTATTTTATCAAAGTTTACTTCGAAAATTACACTAAATTAAAGCTATAAAAGTTATAAAATAGTTTATTTCATTAATTTTAAGGTATGTTATAGTGAAAATCACTACTATCAATAATATTATTAACTTCTATGACTAATAAAACCAACCTAAACCAGCACAATACAAATGACGCTAATACTTATTCAATCGATAAAATAGATCAGCAGTTATTGGCGTTGCTACAACAAGATGCGCGTATGAGTATAACCGATATGGCAGAGGCGGTACATTTATCAGCGACACCTTGTGCTAGACGCATCAAGCGTTTAGAAGAAGCGGGTATTATTACAGGGTATCATACCAGTGTTGACCCCCAAAAACTCGGCTACAGACTGTCTTTATTTATAGCAGTTAGTATGGATAAACATACTGCAGAACGCTTTCAAGAATTTGAAGATAGAGTACAAGAGTTTGATGAAGTGGTCAGCTGTAGTATCGTCACAGGGCGCACAGAAGATTATTTATTAAAAGTTGTGGTTCGCGACATGGCGCACTATGAAGAGTTCTTATTACATCGATTAAATCGTTTGGACGGGGTCAGTCAGGTACATACCAGCTTTGAGCTGCGTGAGGTATTTAATAGAGGAATAATCAAATAATTGAGGGTGAGTGGTTAAATCGTTAAATAGCTCAATAGCTGAATAACTTGATCAACGTAGAACTGAAAAATTTAATTCAATTATGAGATCAAGTGACCTTAACGTTTAGATGGTAAGACACGCTTTTCTGGTAAACGATTGGAAGCCAACTGGTAAAATAGCGCTGCTAATATCACAATACCCGTTGGTATCAACATGGCGGTATATCCAAGCTTGAAGTATGCATAGGCGCCAAGCACACCCCCGCCGCAAAAGCTATACCATATGATGGTTTGAAAACCTAGAATCATGATATTAATTGGTCTGCCCGCCAACCAGTTGCCTATTGCGGCGCCCATATCAGAGGTGAGCCCCGTTAAGTGCGTGGTGCGTATAACAGCTCCGCTATAAGTCGCTACCATAGAGTTTTGAAGCCCGCATGCCATAGCCGCTAATAACTGACCAAAATAATCATGCTGAAAGAATAATAAGAAACTACAGAACAATAAAGCGGCTTCAATAAACAAGGCGACTCCATAACGGCGTCCAAGCCTCAAAGAATGCTGACCGATTAAAAAGCCGCTTAATATAGAGCCGGTTAAAAAAGAAAGTAAAGATGCACCGATAAATATAATTGATGAGGCATCAAAGTTTGCAATCGCAGACGAAAACAAACTTACGTTCCCAGTAACATGTGATACCGAAAGATTGGTAAAACTACTCAGTGCAATAATATTAACGCTACCTGCGCTAAATGCTAATACCGCCCCGCCTATTAATATCCATAAAGGCAACTTAGTTATCATAAGCCTTCAATAATCACTGTAAATAGTGTTAATTTTTAGAATTTAAATAAGATAATTCATTCAACTACTGATTGATTTGACCGAGTAAACTCACTCTGGCGTCATCAAACATATCCATATTAGGCGCAAGCGTTCGCATAAAACGATCAAAATATAACATTTGCTTGGTTAATAATGCAAAATCACGTGGGAAATGAATACCATGACGCTTACCCACCTCCACTATCTCAAGCATCATTTGATTAAGCTCATCCGCTTGTTCTTTACTATTAAAAGGCTTACCACTGGTATAAGTCTTATCTTCAGCCATAATTCGCGTAATCATTTTGGCCAAATCACCTGCCAGCTGCCCTTGATCGACTTTTTCGCGATCATGTGTCATGCCCATGTCAATCATACAACTCGCCATGGTCACATAATCGTTTTGTTGTAAGGCTTGCATCATGCCCAAACAGGCCTGCCAGCTTTCAGGTTTTAATGACCCGACGATGCCAAAGTCTATAAATCCAATTCTACCATCTTTTAACAACATCAAATTGCCCGCATGCAAATCTGCATGAAAGCTATTACAATACATTAGACTGGCAAACCAAGTATTAAGCGTATCTGCCATAACTTGCGCAGGGTCATCACAGTACTGGCGCATGGCCACTTCATCTACCATGGACATCCCATACAAACGGCTCATGGTTAGCACACGCTTTGTAGTCAGCTCATCGACCACCTCTGGTGCAACCACTTTGGTATTGCCAGTCATTTGCAAAAACTGCTGGAAGTCACGTATATTTTGCGCTTCTGCAATAAAGTCGGTCTCAGATAGCATACGCGTTCTTATCTCATCAATAATAGGAGACAAACTTGCAAACTTCATATTCGGCACAACGCGTTCTAAAATCTTGGTAACAGCGTGTAAAACACCTAAATCCGTTTGCATGATGGTGCCTACGCCCGGCTTTTGAACTTTAAGGACAACATCACGACCGTCTTTTAAAGTAGCAGCATGAACCTGCGCAATGCTTGCAGAAGCCAAAGGAGTTTTATCAATGTTTTGAAAATAATCGTCAAAGCTATCGTCACCGTTAAGCAGCTCTTCTTTAAGCACTTGTTCGATATATTTGTACGATAGCGGTGTGGTCTGATCCAAACAGTCTTGAAACGCAATGACATAGTCGCGTGGAAACAAGGAAGGCGTACTGGCTATAAATTGACCGATTTTAATATACGTTGTGCCAAGCTGCTCAAAGGTTTCTCGAAGCATAACTGCGTCAGGACGTTCCCCTTTAGCCACTCGTAAAGCGGATAACCCGGCAACGCTTGCTGTATGACGCACACGATTGACGACATTAAAAGATTTTTTTAATATTCCTGGCATAAGTTTACAGCCTACTTTTTAAAGGGTGCTAGTTTGGTTTTAACATAGTGATTGTAGTGGTCAGCTTTAATAAATAATCAATAGTTGTCTATTTAATCTGTAGCTTTTTAAATATGAAGCTAATTAAATATAAAGCTAATTAAATATAAAGCTAATTAAATATGAAGCTCATGACCACAGCGATCGCAAAATTGTGCAGCAGCAGCATGACCAAACTTGCCACATTGCGGGCAAGTCACTGGGTGCAGTTGAGGACGCATACTCTTTGATAATTCAGAGGTAAAGATACCCGTTGGCACGGCAATAATAGAATAACCTGTAATCATGACCATACTCGCTATGGCTTGACCTATGGGAGTTTTTGGAGAAATATCACCATACCCTACTGTCGTTAAAGTCACAATCGCCCAATAGATGGACACAGGAATACTGGTAAATCCGTTTTGCGGTCCTTCGACCACATAGACAACGGAGCCGAATATGGTGACAAGCAACAATACGGATAAGAAAAAAACAGTGATCTTTTGCTGACTGGTTTTGAGCGCGGATGCCAAAAATCCCGCTTGCTGCATATACGACTTAAGCTTAAGAACTCGAAAGACCCTAAGAATACGCAGTATGCGTACCACCAATAGATATTGTACGCCGCCAAAAATAATACTAAGATAACTAGGTAATACGGACAATAAATCAACAATACCAAAAAAGCTAAACGCGTACCGTATACGATTGGGCGCAGAAAATAACCTTAATGCGTATTCAAGGGTGAATAAAACTGTAAAAAACCACTCTGCATACCAAAATATAGTCCCATATTGCAATCGCAAAAATAGAACACTGTCTAACATCACCACACCAACACTTGCAGCAATTGCAATTAATAAAATTATATCAAAGAATTTACCTAAAGGCGTGTCGGTGCCTTCAATGACAACATGAATCCTATTTCGCAAACTATTGAGGCTATTTGAGCTAATTTTTTTCATAAATACGGGCAGCTAACCTATAATTGTGCTTCATTATACTTCATAAATCTAATAATGTGACTCTATACTCATATTTGTTTTAAGTTAATTTATGAATTGAATGAAATAAGGTCTGTTATAATTTATCAAAATATAACAAGCTATAAATAAGTTTATAATACACCTAAACATTTCTAATAGGGATAAATACACTATGGCTGGTCATTCCAAATGGGCAAACATAAAACATAAAAAAGCCAAAGAAGATGCTAAACGTGGCAAGGTCTTTACTAAAATCATTCGAGAATTGGTGTCAGCGACCAAACAGGGCGATCCAGATCCCGAAACAAACCCACGTTTACGTGCTGCTGTTGAAAAAGCGCTTTCAGCGAATATGACTAAAGATACGATACAGCGGGCAATCGAACGCGGCGCCGGTAATACCGAAGGCGGTGAAATGGATGAGCTCACCTACGAGGGTTACGGGATAGGCGGTGTTGCCGTTTTAGTTGAAACCATGACAGATAATGTAAACCGTACCGTGAGTGAAGTGCGTCATGCCTTTACCAAATATGATGGTAATCTGGGCACAGCAGGCTCAGTGGCTTATTTATTTACCAAGCGTGGTGAGATTGTATTTGATGATGTGACACTGGAAGACGACATTATGTTGGTTGCTTTAGATGCGGGTGCTTTGGATATCGAAAATGATGGAGAGAGCCTACTGGTCATCACCGAACCTGATAATTTCGGTAGTGTCAAAGACGCATTGAATGAGGCAGGGTATGAGTCTGTAAATGCAGAAGTCACTATGTCGCCCTCAACCACGGCTATCATTAACAATATAGATGATGCTGAAAAAGTTATGAAAATGATAGATATGCTTGAGGATATTGACGACGTGCAAGACGTGCATACAAATGTTGATTTCCCAGATGAGATATTAGAGCAGCTATCTTAAGTGTTGTTTGATCAATAAAAACTTATAGACATATCGACATTAAAAGATAAACAGTACCGTTTTAAACATATAGCCAGCGAACTACTAAACGATTACGGCGTTAAGCTCGTTAAGCCTACTGACTACGCCGTCAAATCCGTACACCTAAACTTGGTAGATTTTGATTTAGCTTTTGAATATAAATCCATTTAAACCTGTCTTGGCGATATCATATCTAAACTCTGCTGAATCCTGACTCCACTTGAGCATGGCGCTTGCCATGTGTCGGGGCGAAGCAGTGTTTCGCTTTATTCCTCTTCATTTAATATCACTCGCTTATAACACTCAATCTCTTATTCTTACTATAAACACTTATTCTCTTCAATAACAGCCATTGGCACAGGATCAAACTGTTTAGCACCTCTAAGCTTATCTTGAATGGCTTAGCGTAGCCAATTAGCCAGTGTTTGCATTGGTAGCCCTAACTGCCTTGCTGTGGCACTGATACAGCCAACATTATTCTCCATTGCCTTAACCGCTTCTGCTTTAATTTCTTAACTGTATCTTTAACTTTATTAGTCATGGTAAGCTTCAAGTTATCTTATTTAATTTAAAAAGTTTTTGTCTGCGGTTTTTTCAGCATAGCTTAACCATCAATTTGATTTAATAACCATAAATTTAGGTGCTTATACAAAATGAATAGTCAAAAGGTTTAAAACACTAAAAATAGAATCTATATATTTATTGCTCGATATTAAGTAGCAGCCGCTTTTTATCAAGTCCCCCAGTATATCCTCCTAAGCTTCCATCACTCGCCACTACCCTATGGCAAGGAATAATAATACTAAATGGGTTTTTACCATTGGCGTTGGCCACCGCTCTAAAAGCGGTAGGTTTATCAATGTTTGACGCAAGCTTTGCATAGCTAATAGTCTCACCATACGGTATACGTTGTAAAGCATGCCAAACTTGCTGCTGAAACGCTGTACCTAAAGACAATTCAAGTGGGATATCAAACTGTTGTAACTTGCCAGCTTGATACTGTTCTAATTGAGAAATGGTATCTAATAATAAGGACTGTAATTGATTATTTTTGCTTAGGCTATTTTTATCAATCAACGTTAAATCAGCTTTAGACACTTTATAATGTTTTATTAATTTATCGATTGATTTAGACTGTTCCCAGCTTTGTTTGTCTGCGAGCCATTCAACCGTATATAGTTTTGGTATAAGTTTATTTTGAGCATCAAAATCTGACCCTGCTATTAACAACAGTGGGTATTTATCTATATAGGTAATGGTCGCTATCATTCAACTTCCCTTATGAAATAAAAATGGCACCTATTAAGGTGCCATAATTTTATAAATATATATATGAATAAATGTAAACAATATTAGGGGCTGTATTAGGGCTGTCTAAAATCATTAAAACCTGATAAAGGTTTAATCGACTATTCATCGGTCTCAAAAAGTGCTGCTACAAACTGCTTCGGACTAAAGGCGCGTAAATCATCAATCGACTCACCGACACCAATATAACGTATCGGAATGTCAGTGGTATTGGCGATATTAAACACGACCCCGCCTTTAGCAGTACCATCTAGTTTGGTAATGGTTATACCGGTTAAAGGCACTGCATCATTAAAAACTTTGACTTGATTTATAGCATTTTGACCCGTACCTGCATCGAGTACCACCATGCCTTCATGCGGCGCAGTCGGATCAGACTTACGCATAATACGTACCACTTTTTCAAGCTCAGCCATTAAGTGGGTCTTATTTTGTAGACGTCCTGCTGTATCAGCGATTAACACATCAATATTCTTGGCTTTAGCAGATTGCATGGCATCAAATACTACTGATGCGCTGTCTGCACCATGACCTTGAGCCACAACTGGGATGTTATTACGTTCACCCCATACCTGCAATTGCTCGGTAGCTGCCGCTCTAAAGGTATCCCCTGCTGCTAGCATGACCGACTTGCCTTCTGATTGTAAACGCTTAGCAAGTTTACCAATGGTGGTTGTTTTACCCACACCGTTCACACCCACTACTAAAATAACAAATGGCTTTTTAGTGGTATCAATAACCAACGGTGCAACTTTTGGTTCTAGAATTTCTACCAACTCTTTTTGTAGCGCTTTATATAAAGAATGAGAGTAAATTAAATCACCGCGTGCGGTCTGCTCCGTTAAGCTTTCGATAATTTTGTTAGTAGCGTCCACACCAATATCGGCTATTAATAGCTGATCTTCGACCTCCTCAAGCAGCTCATCATCAATCTCTTTACCACCGATTAGGATGTTTGCTACCCCTTCGGCTAAGTTCTTACGCGACTTGGTCAAGCCTGATTTCATACGTGAGAACCAGCCACCGCGTTTTTTATTATCATCTTCTACTTGCTGACTAGTCTCTTGAGGCGGTGTAATGACGGGGTCAGCTGGAGGGGTTTGAGGCTCTATAGGTTCTGAGGGTAGCTCTGTCTGAAATGCTGGAATAACCGCTTCTGGCTCTTCAACACGAGGCGTTTCAATAATAGGAATATCTTGCGTACTGGGCAAATCTGGCAAGGTGATGTCATCATCATCTATTTCATCCAAACTACCATCGAGGTCAATGACTATGCGCGTTGGATTATTAGGATTATTCATTGGGCATCTCTTGTATATGGGTTTTTATAATTAGTAAGGGGTTAAATTTTGATAAAATAGCGAATAATTTTAGTATGGTATAGTTTACCATAATTGGCTAAAGGCTTATTTAATCCTCTAATTTATAGTCAAAGAAGTCTAAAATGGTTACAAGGCAACCGAGTGCAAGTACTACTGGAGTAGGCTTAAAGAGCTTAACACTGTAACCGTTTAGTAGTTCGCTGACTATAGTTTCTGTTTGCTTGAGTTCAAGTCTGATTTAGACAAATTAGCTTAGTTTATGGAAGATTTATTTGAGTTTTTTGATTTAAAGAATTGACAGATTCGATTTTATGTATAAAATAGCGTGCACCAATTCGAGAATGACTGATATTAGTCAATATCTTTTCCGTCATATGAGTTGGTAGAGCAATCGTCTTATAGTCAGAATGTTCGCGGTTTATCCGTTATTGCAAACCACCATATTAGTTAGTGGTTAAACTTACTAATGAGATCAGCAGCGGTAGTTCAGTTGGTTAGAATACCGGCCTGTCACGCCGGGGGTCGCGGGTTCGAGTCCCGTCCGCTGCGCCATATTTTAAAACAGTTTTAGACTTTTAGTTTAGATAAGTTTTAACCCCGTTACAGTGCATGTAGCGGGGTTTTTTTGTGGGTGGTGGTTTCGGTTGCTTAATTCATTAATTATACTCATTGAACTATGCTGAAGAAACCGTAGAGGAATACTTGGTAAATTAGTGACTCTAACCATAACAAGCTAGTATATCCAAACTTGCTGGATAAAAAGTTTGAATCCAGTCGACCTAATCAAATTTGGGTCAGTGATATTAATAATATTTGGTCAAACGAGGGCTGGCTGTACTTGGCTGGTGTTTAAGACCTGTATACCAAAGAGCTTGTCGGCTATGCCAACTACAAACGTATGACTGCGATCTAGTATGACGTGCTCTAAATATGGCCATTAATGACAAACGACCCGGCAAAGGGTTAATAGTTCACTTTGATTGGGGTAGCAAGTAATGTAGCCATGCGTATCAAAAGATCATCAAGCAGCAGCAATTTATAGGCTTAATGAGTGGCAAAGGTAATTGCTATGACAACGTTCCGATAGAAAGCTTCTGGAACGTATTAAAGAATGATATGGTATACCATCAAGACTATAGTCGGCGAACTTATAAAGAGTCACGGTGTTAACCTCGTTAAGCCTACCCTAGTAGTACTTGCACTCGGTTGCCTTATGACTACTTTAAAGTTCTTTGACTATATAAACGAGATTTGCAACGATCGGTGATATGATTGGCTATATTAAGCAGTACTACAATCAGCCAAGTATTTAAAAGTCTTTAGTCTATAAATCACCAAGACAGGTGTGGTCTGATTATTGTCATCAGGTTGCATAACTTAAATCTTCCAAATTTAATTGTACGGATTTGACAGCAGGGGTCAAGGTAGATAATGCGTTAATTATCAGTGATCGTATTTAACCAACTAAAGATTTTACGGAAGTTGTTATATTGGATTAATACATTAGTGGTTAGTAGAATTATTGATTGAAATCTTTAATGTATTTATACTTCATACTGTAAAGTTATCTAGTTCATCCATAAGCTTGACAAATTTTTAAACTGAAACTCTCTTTAATAAGATCGATAGTATAATGGCTCAATAGACCTGGTTTAAATTTTTAAAATTCAGACCCATCAGAACCACCCCACCTACCCCACAAAAAAGACAAGTAACTATTTAAGCTACTCGTCTTTTTAAAATAAAAAATATAAATCAAACGATATAAATTAAACACGCATTCAAGTTAAACGTATAAACTTGAACTTAGTTATATCATCTTATTTTGCAGCTGCGCGTGCTTGTTCTAACCAACCGTTATAAACTTCTTGGTTGTTTTTAATCCAGTTTAAAGCATGTTGCTTAATTTGCTCTTGTGAATCTTCACCATTCGCAATAAGCATATTCTCTTCACTTACTGACGCTAAAGGAATGCTTGCAACTTCAAACAGCTTAGCAGCAGCTGGATTAGCTTCTGCAAAGTCTTTATTGGCTACAATACGCTCACTATTGACCGAGAAGCCATAATTTTTGCCATTTGGCGCAGTCGTATCATCTGAATGAGGGTTGGCGGTATAAGGCACTTCCAACCAGACCACATCTTCGCCAGGCACTAGTTTTCCAGAAACCCAGTAAGGCGTCCACGTATAATAGAAAATGGGTTCGCCACTTTCGTAACGGGCAATGGTATCTGAAATAATAGCAGCATATTGACCTTGGTTATGAGTGATAGTATCACGCAAACCATAGGTATCTAACTGATGTTCGATAACCGCTTCACAGCCCCAGCCGGCTTGACAACCAGTTAAATCAGCCGTACCGTCACCATCTGTATCAAACAAAGCGGCAATTTTTGGATCAGCAAATGCTTCTAGATTGGTAATACCGTATTCTTCTGCCGTTTTCTTATCAACCAAATAACCTTGAGCGGCGCCTTCAATTAAGTGCCCTTCACGGTAAAACGCTTCATCCCCACCAGCATTTTCGTACATATCGTTATGTAGTGGATACCAATTCACAGGTGCATATTCAGCATCGCCAGAAGCAATAGCAGTATAGCCTGCACTATAATCTACTTCTTTGATTGGCTCTACATCATAACCCAAATCTTTTAGCGCTTGGTTGACAACCATTGTCTGAAAGCTTTCTTCTGAAATTGGGCTTTGAATGGCTTGAACACTAATACCTTCACCTGGCATGCTCTCAGCACCAGCCTCATTAGCGGTCACGTCCCCAGATTCGGTAGTGGCTTCTGTGGAGGTTGTTTCTTCTGATGTTTCGGTTTCGGTGGGATTACACGCAGTAAGCGATAAACCAGTAACACCGATCGCAATAGATAATACGGTTTGATTAAATAACTTCATTAATATGTTCCTTATACATAGTTAAAAAATTGTTGGTTATAAATTTATGGTTATAAATTTATAGTTATAAATTTATTGTTAAAAAAACAGGGTTAAAAAACTAAGACTTGTTAAATACACTATATACCAATCCAATAGGCCCGGACTGGTACCACTTTTGATGCTTTTTATCACGGTTATTCTGACCTAGCGACTGCGTCATTCGATCAAGAATAATCGCCATGATAACGATGCCTAATCCGCCGACAGTCGCAAGCCCAATATCCAAACGTCCAATACCTCGCAGAACCATAAGACCCAAACCTGCTACTGAAATCATAGAAGCTATAACCACCATCGATAGACTGAGCATTAACGTCTGATTGACACCTGCCATAATGGTTGGCATCGCTAAAGGCAGCTGAACTTTATATAGCAGTTGTTTTTTATCTGCGCCAAATGAATTGGCCGCTTCGATTAAATCTTCAGGTACCTGCCGTATGCCAAGATTGGTTAGTCTGATAACAGGCGGCACGGCAAATATGATGGTAACGACAACGCCCGGCACATTACCTATCCCGAATAGCATGACAATCGGAACCAAATAAACAAATGCCGGCGTGGTTTGCATCGCATCTAATGTTGGGCGCATAATCTTTGCCATCGTATCGCTTCGTGCCATCATGATACCGCTTGGAATCCCGATAATCATACAGAACAATACTGCGGTTAGCACCAAAGAGAGCGTGGTTATAGACTCCTCCCATACCCCAATGGCGCCCAATATCGTCATTCCGATAAATGTTCCTACGGCCATTTTTTTACCTGCCATTTGCCATGCGAGTAAGCTAAAAAGCACAATAAATAATAGCGCTGGAATACTGGATAAACCAGCTTCAATAGAATTAAGCGTCCAATCAATAGGTACTTTGATGGCGATAAAAAAAGGGCGAAATTGCGTAACGATCCATCCAATGGCGCTATCCACCCAATTGTCTAAGGGTATAAGGGTTTGAGCGAATGGGTCTAACCATGAGAAGTCAGCTTTTTCTATTTCACCAGAGGACATACTACTCATTGAACTGGTTGATTCACTCGAAAGGCTGCTATTTGAGGTACCATTGATTGTTGCGCCCGCGCTGTCCCATGCGTTGGCAGTTGCTTCTGGGGCTACTATCGGGCTATCTACTAGTGAGTCAGTGGCGCTATCGGAAACGATTTCAGATGCATTATTTGAAGCACAATTTAAGCTTTGATCGTCATTTGAATCTGGCATATTTTTCACGTTTTATAATTTTAGTTAACTGCTTTGATGAATGTTTTTGTATATGAAACATACTCAAGCTTTAATTCTTTCCTAACGTCTCTAGCAAGTTGATATAACTCACACTTCCGATATGCTTACCTTGAGCATCAACAATGGGTAGCGGGTAAGGTGTCCGTGCTAACTGGTTATAAATATCGCCAATGTTTGTATCTGCAGGAACGGCTGCCACATCATCTAATAGGGCATCACTCAGTGTTAAATTTGCTTGAGTATCTTTTTGTTCTATCAGAACATCTTCTAGAGATTTTGACGATACAACGCCTAAGAACTCAAGCTGCTGAGATAACACGAAAGCGTATTCTCTATCATTTTCACTCATTCGCTTTAATGCCGTACGTATACCCTGCCCTGGCGGAGTATCTGGTTTTAGAATTAAGGTTAGTTGACTGCGATGCGCAATATCACCAACCGTAAACACTTGACTGACATCCACCTCTCTAAAGAATGAGGAGACATAATCATTGGCAGGGTTATTAAGGATTTCATCAGGCGCGCCAACTTGAATGACCACACCATCTTGCATAATGGCTATACGATCACCAATTCGCATGGCTTCATCTAAATCGTGGGTGATAAATACGATGGTGCGTTTATCGTGCTGTTGTAACTTAAGTAGCTCATCTTGCATTTCGGTACGAATTAAAGGGTCTAAAGCAGAAAAAGCTTCATCCATCAATAATATATCTGGATCGTTCGCTAATGCGCGGGCAAGACCAACTCGTTGCTGCATCCCCCCAGAGAGCTCATTTGGGTAGCTATTGGCGTTGGCGTCGAGTCCGACTTGTTTTAAAGCGATCATAGCTCGTTTATGCCGCAACTCTTCATCCATACCTGCAAGTTCAAGACCAAATGCTGCGTTTTGTAGGGTGGTTAAATGAGGCATTAATGCGAAGGATTGAAACACCATGCTCATCTTTTCACGGCGCGTCTGACGAAGTTTGTCATCATTCATTTTGACAACATCTTCCCCATCGACAAATACATTACCAGCAGTGGGTTCTATCAATCGATTTAATAAGCGTATGAGTGTAGATTTACCAGATCCAGACAAGCCCATTACAACAAAGATTTCACCTTCTTGAATGCTCAAACTGACATCATTGACCGCAACAGTGTTGCCTGTTTTAGCAAATATCTCATCTTTACTTTGTTGCTTATTGACAAGCTCTATGGCTTTTTTGGGATGTTCGCCAAAAATCTTGTATAGATTCCTGACTTCTAATTTTGGGAGAGTTAGGTTTGAATTACTATCAAGGGGTTTATGCGTTTTACTAATTTTTACGTCCACTTCTTTATCGAGCGATACATCCGACATAACTGAACCATATTCATTGAATTGTAAAGGACAGTAACATAATGTTAACGCTTTAACAAATCGGTACAGTCAAAAAAATATGGTTTATATGGGTATAATATAGACTAAAACAAGCATTTATTTGTAGTAAAGCTTCCTATCTATAACTAAAAGCTATTAAGTTTATTCGTAAGTTTTTATATATATGATGACTAACAATGACTAGTAATAAAGATGTGACTTTAAGAAGTTCTAGTACCTATTATTTATTCGTCTATAAGTTAGTTATTGGTTACCTTAAATATATATACAGATGTTAAGAATAACTCAAAGGTTTGGTTAAGCTTGCTCAAATTGAAACCTATCCGCTTCTATATTACTCATAATTTTAGTAATTTGGTTTCTTGAGGCTTGTAAATATTTCAAACGTTTTTCGGGTTCAACCAAATATATGGACCGCTTTTCTTTATGCGGTTTATGAAATTGGCTCATAAATGGCTCATCGTCTGCATTGTGAGTTAACAACGTAAAGCTATACACTGGATCGTCAAAGTGAGAATTGTACTCATACATACCTGCTATCGTAAAGGGCACCTCGTTCTTCTGATAGATTCGTTGCCATTCATTCTCCTTAGGGTCACCGCTTTGATAATACGGCTCCATAAATGCTGACATTGGTACCAAGCAAAACTGATTTTGAGTAAAGGCAGATCTAAAAGTTTTCTTATCTTCAATAGTCTCAATACGGGCATTGTAGGTGGCATAGTCGACTGGATTGCTCGCCCATTTCGGACTTAATCCAAATTGACCTTTTACGACTTGCAAACCATCTTCGGTAGAGATTATGATCGGACAGAAATCTGCGGGGTATACTCTTTTTTTATATTTAAAGTCTAACTCTAATTGTTTATTTTCAATAATTTTCTGGATTTGATTAGGGCTTGCAGGTTCAAAGTTTGAGCACATATTACTTCCTTTAAGTTATAAGCTAAGCCATTCACCTAACTGACCTGATGAAATATGATCTTATTAATTTTAAACGTTATATAAGTACTTTACCGATGTAAATTTAAAAAATATATTTGACAGCTTAGTAATATTCTATATAATACGCTCCTACATTCAGAGGTTATATATCTGTTGAGTGTACAGTAAATTCTTATTATGGGATTTTCTTTATAATACCTAATAAAGGTATCAAGTTTTTAGAATATCCTCTTTTAGTGATTTTATCTTGCGAAGCTAAAAAGTCTCACAGACTTTTATTAACGCTTCTTAGGGTGATTAGCTCAGTTGGTAGAGCGTCTGCCTTACACGCAGAATGTCGGCGGTTCGAATCCGTCATCACCCACCACTTATTTTAGAAAGTGTCTAAATATTCTAAAGCGACTAGCAGCGGTAGTTCAGTTGGTTAGAATACCGGCCTGTCACGCCGGGGGTCGCGGGTTCGAGTCCCGTCCGCTGCGCCATATTTTAAAACTAGTTTAGTTTTTGACTATATACAAAGCTTCAACCCCGCTACAATATATCTAGCGGGGTTTTTTGTGCGTGTTATTTTAGTTGGATTATTTAAAGCCGTTATTAATTGCCTTGCTGGTACTGGTTTTTATAGGGACGGCCACAAAGATAAGTCCTGCTAGATGGTTATCAGCCGCCACATACATCATCGTTTAACCCTTGCTACGACGACTATCTGCTTGGTCTGATAGTTGTTTATCGAACTGTTTAACCCTGTCTTTAATTTGTCATTACCAATTGCACGGCAATTAACCCATAAATGATTAGGTTTAATTTTTTGTTTTTATACATATTACGCATTAACGCTATCATGACTATTGCCATAATTAGAGCCATGTAAAACTATATAGGCTTGGGTTTCGCTAATATAAACGTGATCCCAGATGTGGTTATTAAATTACATCATGATGTACATGATTAAGGTTGAGGTCAGAATCATCATCGCAAACTTGGCATAATGATTCATGCCAGAGTGCTGGCTTTGTTAATGATTTGAATTAGTGTTATCCGAATGCGTATTATGCTGTGTGGGTTGCATGAGTGTCTCCAAGCTTAATTTAATTATCAGCGATGCAATATTGGATATAATATTTATGGTTTTAGTTTTATATTTGATCGTCTATTGATGTGACATTCTCATAAACCTCAGTTGATCCGTCTTTATTCATTTGTAAGATGTCATAAGGCATAAATTTGTCTTGATATTCCATACCAGGGCTACCTACTGGCATACCAGGTACGCTAAGTCCAATGGCGTCGCTGGGCGGATTGGTAAGAAATTCGGCAATGTATTTGGCAGGAATATGCCCCTCAAAGACATAGCCGTCTTCGGTCACTGTGGTGTGACAGGAGCGCATATTTTGAGGTACGCCGTAGCGGTCTTTAAATAGATTTAGCTGCTTAGGATGTTGTACGCTGACTGTCATACCCGCATCTTCGGCATGGTCAATCCATTTTCCACAGCATCCGCAATTTGGGTCTTTGTACACGGTGGCTGAGACATTCATTAGCCCTTTGTTTTCACTTATAGTTAAGTCACTGTTTGCTTTATTGAGTGTCAATGTGTCATCAATAGCAGTATTCATGTTTTGATTAGATGATTCAGCTTTAATACTATTGATTGTATCCACATTATCAGTAGCATTTGAAGCTACGCTTTCATCTTGACTACAAGCATATATAGACATGGACATCATTATTAGTGCTAATTGTCCTACTAGTTTTGTCTTATTGTTTGAAATACTTAAACCAAAACGCATCATAATTCACTCCAAAATGTTATTTGTTCTAGTATGTTAAGTACATTTTAAATTAAACCATCTGACTACGAGATGACAACAACATTACATTTTTGTCATCTACAACTCATTTATTAGGCAAACACTGACGATTGTCCTATTATATAAAGCATGTCACACATACATTAAGTTAAGGTATGCATGAAAATATTACTGGTAGAAGACGAAGCCAAACTTGCAGAATATATTGTTAAAGGACTGGGCGAGGCTGGGTTTGTCGTTGAGCATCAAGCAACAGGGTTGGATGGCTTTCATGCGCTGATGTCTGATGATTATAACGTAGTCATAATGGATGTTATGTTACCTGACATCAATGGATTTGAGATAGTCAAGCGTTACCGTGATGCAGGTTACTTTACGCCTGTTATGTTTTTGACTGCCAAAGATAATTTGGTGGATAGGGTCAATGGTATCGAGATTGGTGGGGACGATTATTTAACCAAACCTTTTGCCTTTGCAGAATTATTAGTACGTATTAAAAGCCTGCTACGACGGGCAAATCAGTCGGATTTTCAAAGCACTATAAAGGAGTTTGCTGACCTAAAAGTAGATTTAGCGAAGCATAGTGTACACCGCGGTAATACCGCCATAAAATTGACCGCCAAAGAGTTTTCATTATTACGATTTATGCTAGAGCGTCAAGGCGAAGTCTTGCCCCGTTCGGTAATTGCATCGCAAGTATGGGATATAAATTTTGATAGTGATACCAATGTGATTGATGTAGCGATTCGGCGTCTGCGTAAAAAGGTTGATGATGGGTTTGAGTCGAAGCTAATTCATACGGTACGAGGCATGGGGTATAAATTGGATAACGAGAATAACTAAAATAGGGTTTATTACACCCTTCATCTAACTCGTTTATCTACCCTCATTTAATAAGAATCCATGCACTATGAATACTAGAATATCCTTACTGTGGCGAACCGTTATATTACTCACCGTATTTGTGGTGATATCTCAAGTGATGGTTTATTTTTGGATTCAGCGTTCTGTCAAAAGCCATTTTGAGGTGATGGATGCAGAGATGTTAACCCACGCCGTATTCAATTTGCGAAAATCTAGTATAAATTCAGAAAACGTATTGCAAGACACCAATCAAGTTCATCGTCATAATGATGGGTTAGATTACACTATTAAAGTGTTTCAGTTTAATGGTAACGGTCAACTTATTACAGGTTCAAATACCAATTATAGTACCGATAAAAGTTCAGAGTTCGAGAATATAAATAGGGTTAATATTAATGAGCTGAAAAACCAGTATGGTGATAAGCAGTTTGAATTACAGTTAGGCGATAGACCGTATCGCAGTATCATTATTACTCTTAACAACAGTATATATCTACTGGCATTACCAATTGACGTGCACCATATCTATTTAAACCAATTCACCTTTGAATTAAAGATCATATTATTTATGATCACCTTATTATTAGTGTCAATAGCGGCTTTAAGTGTGTATTGGGGTTTCTCGCCTCTAACTACCTTTATTCAACGTATGAAAAGCATTAACTTACAACAACTTGGCGAACGGATAACAGTATCTGATATGCCTAGTGAGCTGAGGCTACTTGCTGAATCCTACAACATTATGATGCATGAGCTTGAGGACAATTTTAAATCACTTTCCCGGTTTTCAGATAATATTGTTCATGAGCTGCGCACGCCAATTGCTACTTTAACGACTCAAACTCAAGTTATGCTTAGTCAACCTAGAGAAGCTGAGGAATATATAGAGCAATTACATCACCAGCTTGAAACCTTACAGCAATTGTCTGGCATGATAAACAATATGTTAGTGCTGGCTAAAACTCAAAAGGGAATGAGCTCAGAGCTGTTAAAACTAATTAATATGCGAAGCTTAATCGGTCAACTTGTTGAGTATTATGAGTTGCTAGCAGAGGATAGGGATATTGTTTTATATAAGTCGGGTTTATTTATAGAAGGCTCGTCTGCTGAGTTGTCGTCTGTTAACGTTAAGGGTAATTATGGATTATTACAGCGGCTATTTTCTAATCTTATATCCAATGCCATTTATTATGCTAAGTCCAATAGTACCATTGAGATAGGCGCTAAGTTGTTTGAAGGTGGTGTTGAGAGAGTCAGTAATATTAATCATCTAAGCGATACGCTTAATACTCAACCTATGCTGATTGTGACGATTACTAATAAACTTGCCGAACCGATGACGCAAACTGAAGCAAATCGGTTATTTGAGCGGTTTCATCGTCATGATAAAACGAGTCAATACTATTCAGGTACTGGATTAGGACTGTCAATAGTTCAAGCTATTGCCAACGCGCACAACGGGGAGGTTAGCATTACCGTAAAAGACGAAGACTTTTTTGAAGTCGCTGTAAGTTTGTTAATTACAGGCTAGAACACGTCTTATAATCAGTTCAATTGATCCTTTCATTTCAGTTAAACATTCAAAATAATTAAAACATATTAATCCTATACTATTAGATACATTATCGTTATCGACTATGCCATAAGTAGCTGTCATTGTAGTAGAAACATACTTATATAATGTTCCTCAACATCCAATGAACAACAGCCTTACTAAAGGATTAACTGTGATGACAGATAACACATCATTTAATCATCATGCCAAGTTTGTAGATGAGCAGCAGTTCAAGAGTCTGTTGTTACGTTCTAATCACTATGCTCTATTTTTGGATATAGATGGTACCTTAGCGGAGTTCACGCTCGACCCTAAAGACAGTTTCATACCAAAGCAGACCCTAGATTTACTTAATAAGATTCTTAATATTGGTATACCTATAGCGGCTGTTACAGGGCGTAGTTTGGGTGAAGCACAGCAGATGCTTTCACCAATAGATGTGTGTATCGCTGCGACACATGGCTTAGAAATTAATTTTAAACAAGACGGTAATACCGAAAGTCACAATTCACTAAGTCTATTCAATGATACATTTATAAATGAGCTCAATGAGATCAAATCATTTATCAAAGAATCAATAAAGCGGTATCCTAGCTTAGCTTTTGAAGACAAGCCCTACTCTTGTGCCTTACACTATCGCAAACATCCTGAATTACAAAACGATGCTCATTCTATAATGAGAAAAACAGAAACTAAATTTACTAATTGGATGCTTCAAAAAGGTAAATATGTGTTTGAGATAGTCCCTAAAGGTATCAATAAAGGCTCAGCCATTTTGACACTGCTTGAAGAATTTAATGCTGACAAACTTAAAGCTGAAAACTCAACTATTCAAACATTAAAAAATGGGCGTAATAAGAATCCAGTCGCGGACGATTTTAACACTCAAAATCAATTAGCTGACCCACCGCTATGCCCAATATTCTTTGGTGATGATGTGACAGATGAAGCGGGGTTCAAAGCCATACATTCTTACACAGAGGCTTCAAATGCGATAACTATCAAAGTTGGGGATGAACCCACTCATGCCAGCTATTATGTTAAAGATATCAATCAAGTACAGAGATTATTGGCGACCTTTTTAGAATTTATAGAGGCTCAGCATTTTTCATCCAATCCATTAACATCCATTCAATTAACATCCAGTCATTTAACCCCTAATAATGAACGTATCGGCTGTGCGTCTGAGTCGATTACAATGTTTGATTCAGCGTCTAATTTATCTGCAAAATCGGCATCTAAACCTATGTCTAAACGGATATCGAAGTCTGATTTATGAGTCGTTTAATCGTATTATCGAACCGCGTTAAAATGCCACAAGATACACCGATGGCAGGCGGGTTGGCAGTTGCCCTTTGTGAAATTTTAAAACAAAGCTCAGGCATATGGATGGGATGGGACGGCGAGGTTATTGACGCTCCTACTCAAGTGAATAATAGGGATGATGTAGACAGATTTACATATAAATCTATTCGCTTAAGCGATGACTATTCAAAACGTGATTTAGTATGCGACTTAGAAAATGGCTTAGAAGGTGGCTTTGAACGTGACTTAGAACGTGGCTTTGAACGTGGCTTTGAACATGGCCTAGAAGGTCAGATAAATTACTTAACCACGCCTTTGACATCAAGTCAGTATCAGCATTATTACTGTGGCTATGCAAACAATGTGCTGTGGCCAATGTTGCATGAGCAGCCAGAACTAATCAAAGATGATCCAAAAGATTTTGAAACCTTTCAATCCGTTAACAAGCTATTTGCCAAAAAGCTATATTCAATTATTGAGCCTAATGATGTCATTTGGGTGCATGATTATCATTTTATGAGTGTGGCATATTACTGCCGTAAACTTGGTATGGATAATCGTATAGGATTTTTCTTACACATCCCTTTTGCCCCTTTAAAGTATTGGCTGTCGATTAAATCGAGCGACATTCTTATTAGTCATTTCGCACATTATGATGTGATAGGCACTCAAACTTTAGCTGACAAACGTAACTGTGCAGAAGTGATCAAGTATTTTACAAAGTCTGATGATACTTTAGCAAACGATGATAACTTAAAATATACAGATCAAACCCCAAATAAGCTAATCTTAAAGCTAGATTTAAAGTCTAATGATAAACATGCACATCATCTCATAATAGATACCTACCCTATAGGTATTAACGTCGGGAAAATAGAGCAGCAAGTCGCTCATATAAATACAGATACTTTAGATGATTTACAAACGAATGAATCTACATATGCGGATAAAAAGAGAAACTATCAGCAAATCATCGCTGTAGATCGAATTGATTATTCAAAAGGATTGGTTGAACGATTCGACAGCTTTCGCACTTTTTTTCAACATCATCCTGAATATGAACACCACTTACACCTATTGCAGATTGCGTGCCCTACCCGATTAGATCTGACTACGTATAGAGAGTTTTATCAAGATGTCAGATCTAGCGTTGTTAATATAAATAGATTTGATGTAGATAAACTTAATGTAAATAAACTTAAATTAGATAATTTTTATGTAAATAAATTTGAAGGTAATAAGCTCAATGATGACTCCAAAGAGCTTACCACCTGTTTAACAAATTATGAATATAAAACAAAGCTATTAAACTTAAAACCGCTTGATAGATTTAATATAAATTTAAAAAATACCATCACTAATTTGATGTTTCACTACGTTTGGCAACCAGTCGTCTATAACGAACACGTATATAGTCATGAGAAACTTATGTCATTATTTTGGCACAGTGATATATGTTGGGTAAATTCGCTTAAAGATGGTATGAACCTCGTTGCTAAAGAGTTTATAGCGGCTCAAAATCCTCAAAACCCTGGGGTTTTAATTCTATCTTGTTATGCAGGTGCCAGTCATCAAATGCATGAGGCAGTTATTATTGATCCGCTGGACATAACGAGCGTCATGGATGGGCTCAAAAAAGCAATATCAATGCCGCTGCTTGAGCGCAAACAGCAACATTCTAAGCTTTTAGAGGGTCTTAAGCAGCAGGATTTACAGTGGTGGCAAAACAGGTTTATGCACGATCTTCGTTAAGATATCTATAACTTAAATAAGAGAGACACTTAAGCTTTAGCCTGATTAAGTTTAATTGATTTAAAATGGCTCTATTAAAAATGGATTAATATAAAAGATCTATACGAATATACTCTATGTAAATTGTTATTCACCAACTTAATATTATTGATAATGCAATAATTAAGGGCAGTATAGAATAAATAAGCGTCGTTAATAAAGGAATGGGATATGCACATTTTTAATGTAGACAATCAATTGTTGGATGACATCAAAGCAGGTATAAAAGAACAATTTCCCAAAATTGAAAACATAGCCTCTCATCCTACACTACAAATTGATGAAAAAATGAGACGTGAGTTGTTAGATATTTTGATCTCTTATTCGTCCAAGATACCGCATCCCGCCAGTGGATTTATCTCTAATTCAAATAAAAATCTTAAAGTGTTAAGCAATGACAGTTCAACGAGCGCTTCAAGCCTTCATTCTAATACCCTTTATTCTCAAACCCTTTATTCTCAAACCCTTTGTTCTCAAACACTGCTTCGTTGGCAGATATTATCATATGTATCTGGTATCGATTTGACCCTGGCTAAGTGGTTTGAGTCTCATTTAGATGCGCTGAGTATTCTAGCTGAATTAAACTATGAACACTCTGCTACTGGCTTGTGGGCAGTATGGGCGGCAGATGGTCATTCGGAACCTATCGTTTATAACGATGGTATCATTGAGGGTAATAAAGCATGGTGCTCAGGGGCGCATATTGTTGACTATGGGTTAATGACATACCGTGATGAATCAGGACAGTCAAACTTAGTAATTGTCGATATGAGTCGAGACGGTATCGAGATGGATAATAACCGCTGGCAAGCGGTAGGCATGAAGGACACCGATACGGCCACCATTACGTTCAATAAAGTAATGGCTACCAAAGTGGGTCAACCCAATGACTATCTTGATAGAGTTGGATTTTGGCATGGTGCCGCAGGTGTAGCATCATGTTGGTACGGGGCCGCTATCAGTATTGCTAACTATTTAAGCACATCATTTCATCACAAACCCAACGATTACAAAGCCATGTATTTGGGTGACATTAGTACCGCAGTTGCCGTGTCACAATCTTATTTATATCACACTGCTTACTTAATAGACTCAAATAGCAAGGTAAATCATGAAAGACAAATTCGCCAATTAAGAGCCAATATTGAGTCATTGGCAACACTGATTTTAACCATAGTAGGTAAAGCTTTAGGTGCTGCTCCATTTTGTGGTCATGCGCATTTTGCCACTCTATCGGCTGATTTGAGTGTGTTTATCCGTCAAAGTCATGCTGCATTTGATCTCAAGCGTATTGCTGAATTGGTTAATGAGTCGATAGCAGAAGAACAAAATTTATGGAATCTATAAATCTAACGTCAAAAATGGCGTTGCAGAAAACTGATTCTAATACAGCATGTTTAATGCTGCTAAAAAGATGCAAGGTAGTCAAGTACTAGGCTTTGCTACAATTTTGCTATCTTTAGGGAGAGAATAATGTCTAACCTAGTAGACGATGCATCAACTAACGAACCTCATCGTATTCATCCTATTGTGGGCGATCGAGTTATTAAAGGTCAAGGTACTAGCCGGGAAGCATGGCAGAACTGGCAAGGTTTGAGTGATTTACCCCGACTAAACGTGGCAGATCATTTTATATCTGAAGATAACTCAAAGCCTCGCGTCTGTATTTTTGCACCCCATCCCGATGATGAAATATTGGGTTGTGGCGGCTTACTACAGCAGTTGGCAGCCAATGATATTCCAATTTTAATCGTATATGTCACTAATGGCACCCAAAGTCATCCCGATTCAAGCATTTACCCGCCGCATAAACTTAATGTTATAAGGCCGAATGAGAGTATGGCAGCCTTAGAAACATTAGGCATAGCATCTAAAGTAAAGACCTTATCTTTTGAGATTGAAGACGGTCAGGTACCTGACCAACAAGCGCTATTAAAACGAGAGTTAGACACAGTGGTGCAACCTCAAGATATTTTAGTAGCACCGTTTGCCCATGATGGTCATCCCGATCATGAAGTAACTGGGCAAACTGTGAGCGAATATGCAAAACAAAACGGGTTAAAATGCTATCAAGTGCTGATATGGGCTTGGCACTGGGCTAAGCCTAATGATGAGCGTATCCCTTGGCATAATGCTTATAGAGTTGATTTAGATACCCAACAAAACCTGCAAAAAGCTGATGCCATACTCTGTTTTAAAAGCCAGATCAGTACCGATGAAAGCACGGGCAATGCGCCGATATTATCTGCCCACACTATTGACCGAATTAATCAGCCTTGGGAAGTATATATTTATGATCAATCCTGATAAACAGAAAACCACATATCCTAAAAATTATTTTGATAAATTGTATAATAAAAACGATGACCCGTGGGAGTATCAAACGCGCTGGTATGAAGCGCGCAAGCGAGAAATATGTTTATCCTTACTGCCTAAACCTCATTATAACAATGCGCTTGAGTTAGGCTGCGGCAATGGGGTGTTTAGTAAGCTGCTTGCAGCACGTTGTCATTCATTAACAAGTATTGATGCCAATGCAAAAGCCATTGAGCTCGCTGAGGATAATTTAAAACAAATTTCGCACATAACACTCATTGAAGGTGTTATTCCTGATATTTTATTTAGTGCAAAATATATGAAGGATGGTTTAAATGAATATCTAAAAACTGATTTGGACAATGGCTTAAATAACCAATCATCAACCTATAGCGGCTCTTCATTCGATTTGATAGTGATCAGCGAGGTACTCTATTATTTGACAGCGAGCGATATAGATATCGTCATAGATTGGGTATTAAAGCATTTAGCGATAGGCGGTACCCTAATATGTTGTCACTGGCGCTATGATATAGATGGGTTTGAGATGACTGGTGAACTGGTACATCAACGTTTGTATGATGCCTATAATAACCATGAATTAACTAAGTCTGACAATTTAAAATCATTAGATAATTCATCGCAATCGCCTCACTCTAACCTTACCCCTCAATCAAATCATCAATTGACGCATCAGAGCCGGTTGCAAGATAAAGACTTCTTAGTTGATGTTTGGGTGAATACTTTAGAGACTGTCGCCATGCAAGAAGGGTTGACCAACTAGTTAGGGTATTAAATGACCTATCATGATATAAATTCAAATAGCAATAACAATAACAAACTATTGACACAGCCTTATGAATCTAAAGATGTGAATGTTCAAGTGCCTATTTTAGAAGCAACAGCTCTTACCCCACTCCTTGAGTCAGCTATTAAGATTGCCATAGTTATCCCAGCTCACAATGAAGCGAATACCATTAACGACTGTCTAGACGCTATTAAAATAGCCATTAAAGCGTTGCCCCCTACCATCCATGCTTATCCGATTGTGGTGCTTGACTCTTGTACCGATAATACACTTAATCTCGTCAAAGCTGCAGGAGTTGAGTATTTAACCTGTGAATATAAGTGTGTGGGAAAAGTCAGAGACGCTGGAATACGTCATGCAATTGAGTCTGATGCAACTTGGATATCATGTACCGATGCAGATTCCACCGTTGACAAAAATTGGCTATACCAGCAAATGGTGCATCATATTCAAGATAGTGCTGAGATGGTTTGCGGCGTGGTTTCGATAGATAAATGGGAGCACCTACATCCTCAAACCAAAATAAATTATTTAACTCATTATAATGACAGTATGAATCACCACCATATACACGGCGCTAACATAAGCTTTACTAGCGACGCCTATGTTAACGTGGGGGGTTTTGATACTTTAAAGTGTCATGAAGATGTGGCACTGGTCGAAAAATTTGAGACTCACGGCTATCAAATTATATGGACGAATAAAGTACGGGTCACGACAAGTAGTCGTTTACAAGTCAGAACCGAAGGCGGATTTGCAACCTTTTTAAATAATCTTGAAAGCGGAAGCTCACAACCTTGAAAATAAATTAAATAATACGATGTATATAGTGAGGGTTACGAAAATAAGGAGATAAAAATGAAAACTTATACCAACAAAACCATGATAACTAATAGGATTCAAAGCACTATACAAACCTCCACTACCAAAAAACTTGCAGTGGCGAGCTTGTGTTATACGGCGCTTTTATTAGGCGCATGTCAACCCAACACAGACAACGAACCCACTGTAGATACGACAAGCGATACAGACACAGCCACTGTAGACGACGTAGAGCCAAGTAGTCCTACTGCGAAAACGGTAGATATGGACCGTGATGACGATCATGATATGTCGGATATTAAAGCGACTACTGAATTTGGCGAAGAATACGTTGATAGCATGTATGATATGCATGAAGATATGATGGAGGGCATGCAGGCCAATGATGCCGATGTAGCATTTGTTAAAGGCATGCTCCCCCATCATGAAGGCGCAGTAGAGATGGCGGAAATACAATTAGAATACGGCAAAGATGAGACCATGCGCCAATTAGCGTCCAATATTATCAGAACGCAAAATGCTGAAATTGAGCAAATGGATAACTGGCTAGATAATCATCCTGATACCCCTGTTCAGGAATATACCGCTGAGATGCATCAAGCTTATAGCGATGGCATGAACGCTATGCATGGGGATATGATGGAGGGAATATTAGATCCTGATCCAGATATGGCCTTTGCTAAAGGCATGTTGCCGCATCACCGTGGTGCCATAGATATGGCCGAAGTTCAGCTTAAATATGGTAAAGACGATGACATGCTGAAACTGGCTCAAACTATTATCGATGCTCAAAATCAAGAAATCGAGTTAATGCAAAACTGGATCGATCAGCATTCGTAAAACTATTTTAATAATCGGTATAGTTAAATTACGATATTTCTGAAGGCATATTGGAGTGAAAATATTGTATGGTTGCTATCGCAAATCATTGATATATGATAGTTAAAACAATCCAACTCAACGAATTTTAGAATAAACTATACCAATCTAACAAAACCAACAATTGATGTTTTTATCAACGTATACTTTGATATAACTTGGACAATAAGTCTTTAGTCAATAAACAAAAAAACTCCGCTTTGTTGCGGAGTTTTTTTGTATTTTTAGAGCATAGGTACGGTTAAAGATACAAGTCAGTCACTTAACTACTTTAGTTTATTATTTTTTAGCCATTCTACATTGAGCTGTTTTACGGCATCAATTTCAGCATCCATATATTCCTGACTCTTACCAGGGTTTTTGTTTAAAGAATAAAGGTATAAAGCTAAGCCTAATATGATCCATCCAATAAAGATTAACCATTCAATGCCAGTTAACGCAGACGGCATACCTGGCATATAAAGTACTAATAATCCCAAACTTAGTATGATAGTTATAATACCTAACACTTTACCTGCAGGTACTTTAAATGGTCTTACCATATCAGGTTCGCGGTAGCGCAAGACTAAAAAGGAGATCGCAACACAGGTATAGGCAATAACAATACCAAAGCCACCTGCATCAACTATCCAAACAAGCATCTTGCGACCAAACAAAGGTGCGAGCGTAGCAAGTCCGCCGATTAGTAAAATGGCATTCACAGGCGTATTGTACTTTGGATGTAGCTTGGCCAAAAAGCTTGGTAACATATGCGACTTCGCCATTGCAAACATCAAACGGCTACCACCGACCAAAAATGCATTCCAGCTCGATAAAATACCTAACACGCCACCGATGACTAATAGTACCCCTGCCCACTTACCATTCCAAGCATTGGTCATGGCATCGGCAGTCGCTAATGTTGACTCTTTAGCTTCTGCAAGGGGTAAAGTACGTCCCACACTCCAAGCCACACCAGCATACCATGCTACGGCAACTATGAGAGATACTATCAAAAAGATACCAATCTTTGGACGGGTTAAATCAATTTCTTCAGCAGCCTGAGGAATAACATCAAATCCTACAAACATGAACGGAACCATAATTATAACGGCCATGATACCACCAGCACCGCCTATGAATGCAGGGGTTTGAGCGGCACTTTGATCAGGGCTATAAAGTATGGCACCTACAATAAGTAACGTACCCACACATAAAATACCGGTAACTGCTAGCTTTTGAAACCATGCACTCACCTTCACACCGCGTATATTAAGCCATGTCACAAGTATGGACCCAATCATACCTACAATAGCCCAAGAGGCATAAACATCCCATCCCGCAACATTCCAAAGTTTACCTTGATTAAAGTTAGGGATGAGATATTCGATTACTGTCGGTAACGCCACAGCTTCAAACGCCACAACTGACAGGTAACCAAATAAAATACTCCAAGAACATATAAAGGAAGCATGAACTCCTAATGCTCGATGCGTATAAGTGTGCTCACCGCCTGTGATGGGCATTGACGCAGCGAGCTCTGCATAAGTGATACCGATACAGATAACCGCCAAACCGCCAATTAAAAAAGCTAGGACTGCGCCCCATATTCCAGCAGACAGCACCCATCCACCTGCGAGAACTACCCATTCCCCAACCTACCATAGCGCCGAACGCTAAGGCCACAATATCGACCATTCCTAAAGTTTTCTTTAATCCAGACATCTTTCTCTCCTTGATAGTATCTGTTATAGCGCTCTTAACTAATGATATGAGTATGATTTAATAATGACAATTCAATCACCCACAAAGCAACCTATTAGATCACAGCTTTAATAACATCCAGACCTTCTTGTAAAACCTCATCAGAGACAGTTAGTGGTACCATAATACGTATCGCATTGCCATGACGACCACAAGAGGCTAATAATAAGCCCTTTTCAAACGCATCGGCTCTTAATTTTGCAGTTGTTTCAGCATCAGGGTTACCTTCAGAATCAACAATATCAAAAGCAAGCATCGCACCTTTGTGACGAATATTGCCTATCTTATTACTATTCAGATTTTTCAAAAATTCAGCAATACGATCACCAATAACGTTACTACGCTCAAGTAAGTTTTCTTCCTCGATCACTTCTATAACAGCTAGCGCCGCCACACAGCCAAGAGGATTACCAGAATACGTACCGCCCAACCCGCCTGGTTGAGGCGCGTCCATAACCTCAGCGCGTCCAATAACTGCTGATATTGGATAACCACCGGCTAAGCTTTTAGCACTGGTCATCATATCTGGCTCAACCCCTAGTTGCTCAGTTGCAAATAAGGTGCCTGTACGTCCAAAACAGGTTTGGACTTCATCAAAGATCAATAAGATGCCATGCTCATCGCAGATTTCGCGTAATGCTTTGGCAAATGATGGCGTAACTTGATGGAATCCGCCCTCACCCTGAACAGGCTCTATAATCATGGCTGCCACATCACTGGGATGAATACAAGATTGGAAGATCGTCTCGATACTCTCTAAAGCTTGCTCCTCAGTCACACCCAATTCTGGCGCAGGGAATAGTGCATGATAGATTGATGCAGGCATAGGCCCGAAGTTATTTTTGTAAGGGATGACTTTTCCAGTTAAGCCCATGCACATATGAGTACGTCCATGCCAGCCGCCTGCAAATGAGATAACGCCATAGCGACCAGTGCTCGCACGAGCAATTTTCATGGTGTTTTCTACCGCTTCTGCACCCGTGGTGAAGAATACCGCTTTATTATCGCCGCTAATCGGCGCAAGCTCGCAAAGTTTTTCAGCCAAGCTGACATAACTCTCATAGCTGACAATTTGCGCCGCAGTGTGCGTAAATTTATCTAATTGTTCACGTACACGTTCAGTGATTTTTGGATGGTTATGACCTGTGTTAAGTACAGAAATTCCGCCAATAAAGTCGATATAGCGATTGCCTTCAACATCCCATAACTCAGAGTTCAATGCTTTTTCTGCAAATACAGGAAATGCAATACCAAGTCCGTTTGGTAAAACCGCTTTGCGGCGTTCTAATAAAGATTGATTCGTTAGATTGCTCATAGCCACATCCTTTGTAATTTGATGCCAATGCATCCTTAATTCAGTATTATTGTTTGTCTTAATTAATGAATTGTTCTATAAAATAACGTTTAATGTTCATTTTTAAGATTGCGTATAAAAAAACTTAGCTTGGAGACTGTTCCAATTTATAGTAGATCTTTATTGATTTAATCCAATTAAACCACCTCTTTGCAACTAAACTTTCAAAGAGTAATCTTTACAACTTTAACTTTTGAGAAGTTTGTATTAAACAAGCTTCAATTAATCAAGTTTAATTTAACCAAGCTCTTGAGCCCAGTACTTGATGCTCACATACTCATCGATACCATATTTGGACCCTTCACGGCCAAAGCCAGATTGTTTTACCCCGCCAAATGGTGCCACTTCAGTTGACAAAATACCTGTATTTTGACCAACCATACCGTATTCCAAACCTTCACACACTCTCCACGAGCGTGCCAAATCATTGCTATAAAAATACGCTGCAAGCCCAAAAATTGTATCGTTGGCTTTTTTTATAACTTCTTCTTCGTTATTAAAAGTAAAGATAGTTGTGATTGGTCCAAAAATCTCTTCATGCGCAATGTCCATATCTTGTGTCACATTGCTAATCACAGTTGGATTCATCGTTAATTCGGAGGCCTCGTTTAGATCGCCACCTGCTAATAATTCAGCACCCTTGTCTAATGCGTCTTTAAGAAGATCGGTTACTTTTTCTAGCGCACCCTTATTAATAAGTGGCCCGATATCAACACCTTCTTTTAGTCCATCGCCAACGGTTAAGGTTTTTACTTTCTGTAAAAATACGGTTAAGAACTCTTCTTTAATTGCTTCATGTACATAAATTCTATTCGCACAAACACAGGTTTGACCCGCATTGCGATATTTGGCAGCGATAAGGCCATCAGCTGCTTTTTCTAAATCGGCATCATCAAATACAATAAATGGTGCATTGCCACCAAGCTCTAATGACAGTTTTTTTATAGTTGGTGCACATTGCGCCATCAGTGTGCGTCCTACCTCAGTTGATCCGGTAAATGATAGCTTATGGACACGTTTGTCTGAGGTAAGTACGTCACCAATGACAGCTGACTTACCCGTAACAATTTGCAGGACACCTTTTGGAATACCAGCTTGTATAGCAAGCTCTCCCAATGCTAATGCAGATAAAGGAGTTTCGGTCGCAGGCTTAACTATCATGGTACAACCTGCTGCTAATGCAGGCGCAGCTTTACGTGTAATCATGGCCGACGGAAAGTTCCAAGGTGTAATGGCCGCGCATACGCCTACTGGCTGCTTTAGAACGGTAATACGCTGTGAAGATTTGGTGGCTGGTATGACATCACCGTATACACGTTTACCCTCTTCACTAAACCAGCGAATAAAGCTGTTTGCATAAGTAATTTCACCGCGCGATTCTTTTAGCGGCTTACCTTGCTCTGCGGTCATAATAACTGCCAAATCTTCATGATTCTCATCAATGAGATCTGCCCATTTATTAAGTAACTTGCCACGTTCAGCTGCGGTCATTTTTGCCCAGCTTCGCTGTGCAGATTCTGAATCACTGACGGCTTGTTCAACTTGTGACTGAGTCAGACTAGGAACGTGACCTATTTTTTCACCATTATAAGGATTCACAACATCTATAGAAGCTTCATCTTCTGCGGAGATCCAGCCAGTACCAACTAGACATTGAGACTTTAGTAAATGTTTATTTTTTAGATTTATCATTTTAACCGTCCTTGAGATTGCAATGTTATTGACTTTAAATAGCTATTGTATTGATATAAGTAAGTTTTAAATTTTTTAAACGAAATGAACAGTAACTGCTAAAACCTTTTTTAAATTGAAATAATATATTCTAAATAAAAGGTAATAATGATATAATTCAATATATTGAATTCATATTTCATATACAAGATGAATTATTATAGGTATAAACTTATTTATAATGCAATACCATTATTGAAGTTTATTTTAGATGAATCATATTAATAAGATTTACGAATAATTTTGCTTAGGCTATTTTAAATGCCCTAATATAGCTTTAGTACTATGCTCTCATAACATCAACACTTATAATGCGAAACATAAAATGTGTAGCTTTAAATTTAGTCATACCTACATAGGATTAAAATATTGAAATCTAATCATAAAAAGCCAGCGGTAAGCGTACCAGCTATTGATAAAATGTGTCTCATTCTTGATTTAATTACGGATACCAATTACCCATTAACTTCCGCTGAAATTGCTGAAGAATTAAAGTTACCGCGTAGTAGCACACACAATATTTTGCAAAGCTTATTGGCCAAACATATCGTGTACAAAGATCGTGATAATCGTTTTCAATTGGGGTCATATCTTTTGTACTGGTCGGGTAAATATGAAAAGCAGAACAGTATTATTGATATTTTTCATGAAGTGATATCGCAGCACCCTACTCTATTGGATCATACAGTAACTCTGTCAGAAATAGACGGTACTGAGGTAGTATTTCTAGCATGTCATGAGTCTCCAGCTCCCTTAGGGTTTACCTTTAGGTCAGGTGTTCGCGTGCCGGCGCCTTTTTCAGCGACTGGTAAAGCAATGCTGTCGGCTTATGATGATGAAACCCTTCTTAAATTATTAGGTGACATAATGCCAGAACCTTATACTTCTCGAAGTGTACAGTCATTGGATAAGCTATTAAGTGAATTGGATCAGGTTCGTCAAACTGGCGTCTCATTAGATGATGGTCAGCTTCGTGAAGGTATGTATTGTATGGGTACTTATATAGCTGATGCTGAAGGTCAGCCCATTGCAGGAATGGCCGTGAGTTTTGTCAAACAAGAATATGAGTGTCAGCGCGAAGTGGTGAGTCAAGCTTTGCTTGCATTAGCCAAGGATATTTCCGCGCGGATGGGAGGCAGTTGAATAGGGTTTACTATTTAATCGCTATTATATTGGAATTGTTTATGGTAATCCGCCCACCCATATTTAAGATATTTTGGATTAGGCGAAAAGCCGCCTGCACCGATGTTCAAATCAGGGACAATTTCATTAATTAATTTATAGTCGGCCCAGACAGCTATCTTAGTTTTATCGCTCGCATAGGGAGACCATTTACCATAGTATAGATTGTTGAAGTAACTATCAGAATAATAGTTAATATAGTTGTAGTGCATTACGTTATCGTCTGTCAAATACCACTTACTATAAAGCTTACCACTAAATACACCACTATATTTTTGGTTCGGGTTCTCTTTTAATACGTAATCGAATACTGCAAATCCTTGTTCAACCAATCCTTTGTTTTTATATTCCTCATCAACCCCATAATCAAAATCTGCGTAGATATAAATATCGTTAAGAGTTAATACGCCTTCAAAATCATTTAAATTATTTTTAACTTTAGATGTCCCTAATATTTGATAACGCTGAAATTGATTGGGAACTTGTCGAACTTGATCGATCTTCATAATTAAACGTTGGTAATTACTGCCTATGATTCCAATATTGTAATCAGTACGTTCGATAGACCCAGCTATTGCATTGGTAAAATCATATTTATCAAAATTTATGGGATCTATTCTACTGATGTTACGATAACCCTCAGTTGTATAATCAATTAAAACTTTAAAAATAGTTTCATCCATATCACCGCTATAAGCGTGATCATCACTTGTTAGCTGTCTTAAATAAAACTCATCAAAATCAGTATCAGTATCAGCATAACTATAGGTGGTATGACTTATACAGATAATGGCTACAAGTAGTGAGGTTAAAAACTGCTTTCTATAGACTATCAATGGGTATGCCTTTATAAACGTGAGCGTATTTGATTGATATGTTTAGTTTTTTGAATAACTGTGTATATCAAAATTTAGAATCATGACTAATTTCTATTAGATTTAAATCGTGATCATATTTATGTACTAAACCTTTACTAAATGCATAAATATAAACCTCATCTTCGGCATAAGAAACCTCAATATAATCATAGTCGAATGGCAATAAAACGTTACCTGACTTATCAATTAAGCCAAATTTTATTACTTTAGAGTTATTTAACGATTCGCCAGATAATCCATCAAGTTCCAATTGTTTCGTTAATTTATCTGAATCATATTCACCTTTAATCGTAACAGATTTTGCAGCAATGAAATGAGGAGGATAGTTAATAGAAGCTATACCTATATATTTATCCAAAAACAATAAATCACCATTAGCATCAATCACTCCTTTATTGTCACCAATAGTCACTATAAACATTGGGGTAATAATATTATTTATTAAATCTTCTTTGGTATTTGCAATTCCTGCATATTTAATATCATCATAATTACCCTTAATAACCTCTTTACCTTTATTCAAATTCCATAAACTCAAATATCCTTTGATATCTTCTAGCCTAATAAACTGTTCAGTAGATTGAAGTTTCAAATATTCATTACTGTCACCGTTTTTATCGATTAAAATTTGAGTATTCAAAGGTTCAACTAAAGTAATACTATTTTCTGCTTTTAATAACAATTCCCCATTAAGACTATATAGCTCGTAGTGCCCATTATTTATAGTAAGGATAAAATCATTATATTCATCAGCGTTAATATCCTGAAATACAGTAGGTAGAATTTGCTTTCCATGAGTAAGCTCTATCAATCCAAACAAACCTTTATTTTCAATGAATAGATAATCATCATAACCAGAATTTTTTAAAACTGGTATCGTCATATCCTGCATCGGTACAACCAGTTGACCGTTAGCATCTAAAATACCTGTTAATCCATTACGCTTAATTTCATATAGTTTTTTTTCATCAGGTTGATTGGTATTAGAACCTATCTGGGATATAGCGTCATATTCAATTGGCAATATGACTTCATTAAACACGGTAACTAACCCGTACTTATCACCAAGGCGAACTTTTAAAAACCTGTCTTGAGGGTAAATATCATCATAAATATTGGGAATGATAATTTCATTATGAGCGGTTACCAAACCACGCTTATTATTTAAGGTATTCATAAATATAGAGTTAGCATCATATGAGTAGCTATAATTCAAACTAGTGTCGCTATCTATAATCAAGGGTGTTAATTTTGAATTACTATTGGATGATAAATAAAGTTCATTATTCGTTGGTATAGAATATTTGAGCGAACCTGGTTTAGGTCCTGATGTCATGTTATCCAAATCAATTGGATGTAGTCTACTCAATGGATGTATGTGATCATAGAAAAAACTTGGTTTTAAAGTTTTATTTGTTGTGTCAAAGATCAAAACTGATTGTTTATTGTCTTGTTCAACGACTATAGGTTTATTGATAGAATATGAATCTATAATGTCATCATAAATAGGTTGTAATATTACATTAGCACTACCGTCAATAAGGCCATGTTTCTCATTTATAGTAAATTGATATATATCATCGCCTAAACCTTTTAGACTACGTGAAGACTCAATGATGGTTTCACCTTTATCATTAACTATCCTTTCTAATATAATATTATTACCATTATGAAAATCATTTGGCGAACTTTTAAATAGTGAGATTGATTGACGTAGTAGGTTAATTTCATCATTAAATATATTTATATTATTACGATAATCTTCTTCAACAATAGTTTTACCATCTTCATCGGTAACTCCAACCCTATTATTAACATAGTGAACGAATATTAGCTTATTGGTTAAACAACTATATTTTGTGTCAATTCGGTAGTATTCTATAGGAAGAACAATCTGACCAGTATGATCTATCACACCTTTGTTTTTAATTTTATCGACGAACTGAATATTAGTTTTATAAATTACCTTAAAAAAACTTTTATTATCTTCAAAATTTGTATGGATCGGATATATTGTTTTAATTTTTTTAGATAATTCAAGAGCATTCTCATTCTCACTAGCTTTAGGGAATATCCATTCACCCTTATCATTAATTAAAGCCGATCCTTTTGAATTGCCATCCACAATTTTGACAGAATAAACACTAGGGTCATGACTTGGCAATATATCGTGATAACTAAAATCAAGTATAAGCTTACCGTCTGAACCAATAACACCCTTGAGTCCATTTCTCTTAGCAATTATTCTAAAGTCACTGAATTTTCTTATATTATAAATATTTGAAAATAGGGTATTATTATACTTATCAACTAATTCATATGTAGCACCATGAACTCTAATTTTTAAACCATAAGGATTATTTAAATTATAGTCATCGTGATCTATATCCTCCACCGTTTGCGGGAGACAAACTTTAGTTGAGTCAGTGCTAACATAGGACGCGGCAACCTTTTCGTTGATATTGGAACTGGCACTGACACTGGCACTGGCACTGGCACTGGCACTGGCACTGGCACTGGCAATTAAGCTGAAAATGACAAAGGACAGTACAGAACAGTTACTAATTATTTTAAGTTCGGGTCTGATAAAATTTTGGTTAATCGAATTTAGTGTTTTTGAAAAAGATACTATCTTTTTCCATAAAAGAAGTTTCATATTTATAGCTTTTAATTATAGGGTCATTTATAGTTTTACTATTTCTGTTAAGCGAAATCTAAATTTATACAACTAAAGAAATAACGTTTAAATACTAACTCAATCAACATATCCATTAAGATTTGCAAGATTAATCTTAGCCGTCTCATTTCCCCAACTTGACGCCTTGCGATACCACATCAAGGCTTTCTCATAATCCACATCAACACCTTCACCTTGCTGATACATCCAGCCTAAGTTATTTTGCGCTAAGGGAAGATCTTGCTCTGCGGCTTGTTTAAACCAGTACATGGCTTTTGCATAATCCTGTTCTACATATAAACCATCGCGATAGTTGATTCCGAGATTATACTGAGCTAAAGCATGGCCTTGTTCTGCAGCTTTTTTATACCAGTATAATGCTTGCGTCGAGTCCTTAGGAACACCTTTAGCATTTTCATAGATTATTCCTAATTCATATTGAGCTATATCTAATCCTTCATTTGCAGCTTTAGTATACAGTTCAATACCTTTATCAATATTTTGAGGTACAGACTTTCCATTAAAATAAAATGTCCCAAGATTAAAAATAGCAATTGTATTGCCTTTATTCGCGGATTTTTTAATCATAACGAATGCTTTATCAATATCTTGTTCAACGCCCTGCCCATATTCATAAAGGACCGCCAAATCGTTTAATGCTTTAGCATGCCCTTGTTCAGCAGATTTAGTAAACCACTCGACTGTTTTATCAATATTTGGACAGACCTCATCACTACTTTGATAAATCTCACCTAGTTCATACTGTGCTTGTTTACTACCGTGCTCAGCGGCTTTAAGCGTCTTTTTGAAATGCTTGCTTGTATTATTATATTCTACACAAGGTTTTCGTTGTTCTAATTCAAGAGCGTTTAGATTATTTCGCGCCAAAAAACTACTGTATTTGATTGCTTCTTTATACCAGCTCGAAGCTGTCTTTATATCTTTGGGGACGCCTTTTCCTTGATGATATACCCATCCCATGTTATTTAACGCTGAGGGTTCTTTAAACTCAGCCGATTTTTCAAACCAATTTATCGCTTTTTGATAATCTTGTTCTACACCCCTACCTTCAAAGTACATCCACCCAATGTTATTTAACGCTAATGGGTAGTTCTGTTGCGCAGCTTTTTTATACCAATGCATAGCTTTATCAAAATCTTGAACACCACTGTTCTCATCATTGTAAATCGTACCTAAATTATATTGAGCCACTCTATTACCCTGATTAGCGGCTTTTTCATACCATTCAATTGCTTTGGCATAATCCTGTGGTATACCAAGTCCATCCTCATAAACTTGTGCCAACTGAATTTGAGCGATCTCATCACCATTCAATGCAGCTGAGTATACATCTGTAAAACCATTTACCGGATTGCCGGTATAATTAAATACTGAAGGACGTTCTTCATCACTGTGGGAGGTTTGATCAGGTTCATTGGTGCATGCATTTAGGGGTATGAGAAAGGTAAGGCTCAATAATAGAGCCTTATAAAGTTGAAGGTAAATTTTGTTCAAGGCGCGATCCCTAGCAAAAGGTATAAGGTATAAAGTTTAGGACTTAGTTTATTATATACACTTAATAATTAAGTTAACATTCAAACCTTAAAAATACTCCTTTATTGTTCAATATTTTTAAATCTAAATAATACCATCTGCTTTAAGATTATCTATAGTTTCGCGGTCATACCCAAGTGCAGATAGGGTTTGATCAGTATGTTCACTAAGTTTAGGCGGCGGTGTGCGATAGCTTACCGGCGAGTCTGATAGTTTTATCGGGCTTCCAAGCGCTTTAATTGGACTATTCTCGAAGCTGACAATCATTTCTCTCGCGGCAACTTGAGGCATGGCCAAAGCTTCTGTGACATTATGAATAGGACCACAGGGCACACCCATAGCTTGAAGCTCACTTAACCAATAATCCCGAGTATTTTGTTTAAAAGCTTTAGACAACATGGCCTGTAAGCGGTCTCGATTAGCCACTCGATTTGGATTGGTAGCGTATTGTTTATCTTCATTTAGGGGTAGCTCTAATAGCTTACAGACTTTTGCAAATTGACTATCATTACCACAAGCGAGAATAAAGTGATTGGCATCAGCCGTTTCGAATACTTGATAAGGGGTAATATTAGGGTGCGCGTTACCCAGTCGCGGCGGCGTTGTATTTGATGCCAATTGGTTCATACCAATATTGGCTAGCATAGCCACTGCACTATCCAATAGGGCCACATCGACATATTGACCTTTACCCATTTTTTCACGTGCCAGCAGCGCCGCTTCAATACCTATGGTCAATTGCAGTCCAGCAAACAGATCAACTACAGCCACACCTACTTTATGGGGCTCTCCATCAGCGGGGCCTGTGATGCTCATGAGCCCCGACAGACCTTGGATAATATAATCGTATCCAGGTTTGTTAGCATAAGGACCATATTGCCCAAAACCGGTTAAAGAAGCATATACAAGCTTGGGGTTTATCTCTTTTATAGTCTCATAATCTAGACCATATTTTTTAAGCCCGCCGACCTTAAAGTTCTCAACCAGTACGTCACTATCGGCGGCTAAAGTTTTGATTATTTGCTGCCCTTCAGGTTTTGTAATATCGACCGTGATTGATTTTTTATTTCTATTGACAGTCGCAAAGTATGCTGCTGTTTTTGTACCGTCCTTCGGGTCTACAAAGCTAGGCGGGTTCCAATGTCTGGTTTCATCGCCGATAAGCGGACGCTCAACTTTGATAACCTCGGCTCCCAAATCAGCTAATATCTGGGTACACGACGGCCCTGCCAATACTCGTGATAAATCGAGAACCTTAATGCCTTTTAATGCTTGTTGTGCTAATGCTGCATTAGGGGCTTTCGAAGACAGATGATTGGAAGGATCAGACGATGATTGATTTGATAGCATAATGTACTCTCTTAAAGTCTATCTACTTACTGATTGAGATGAGAAGTTGACCTATTACCAAGCACGAACCTGATTTAAAATAATGAAACGATGTTAAACTAAGAATCGTCCAAAACATTCATTTCACCATTAAATAAACAATGAGAAAGATGTTTTGAACGATACATCAACCATAAGGTAATATGGCAAGCACAAATTGAAAAAAACACAGTAGACTCAAGCAAATGCCTGAATGCCAGTAATCGCACGTCCTAATATCAATGCATGCACATCGTGTGTACCTTCGTAGGTATTGACAGCTTCAAGATTCATAACATGACGAATGACATGATATTCATCGCTAATACCGTTGCCGCCATGCATATCACGAGCCACGCGAGCTATATTTAGGGCTTTGCCGCAATTATTACGCTTAATAAGAGAAATCATTTCGGGGGCGGCGTTATGCTCATCCATTAGGCGTCCGACACGTAAAGCGGCTTGAAGACCTAGTGAGATTTCAGTTTGCATATCTGCCAGTTTTAACTGCACCAACTGAGTCGCCGCTAAAGGACGGTTAAACTGTTTTCGATCGAGCGTGTACTGACGCGCCGCTTTCCAACAAAACTCTGCCGCACCCATAGAGCCCCATGCGATGCCATAACGCGCTTTGTTTAGGCATCCAAAGGGTCCCTTTAGTCCACGTATCTCTGGGAACGCGTTTGCTTCGGGCACAAACACATTATCCATGACAATCTCACCCGTTATTGAAGCGCGTAGTGAGAACTTACCCTCAATCTTCGGTGCAGATAATCCTTCCATGCCTTTTTCTAAAACAAATCCGCGAATCTCATCGTGATCGTCTTTCGCCCATACCACAAACACGTCTGCAATAGGACTGTTGGTGATCCACATTTTACTGCCTTTTAACCGATAGCCACCCTCTACCTTTTTTGCGCGCGTCTTCATCGATCCTGGATCAGATCCCGCATCAGGCTCAGTTAAACCAAAACAACCCACATATTCCCCTGTGGCTAGTTTTGGTAAGTATTTCTGCTTTTGTGCTTCTGTGCCATACGCCCATATTGGATGCATAACCAAACTTGATTGAACACTCATCGCAGAACGGTAGCCTGAATCTATGGCTTCAACCTCTCTTGCTATAACGCCATAGGCGACACTTGATAAGCCTGCACACCCATAACCGTCGATAGTCACGCCTAATAATCCAAGCTCGCCCATTTGGCGCATGATGTTACGATCAAAGTTTTCATGACGATTGGCTTTTAAAATACCTGGCATCAATTCAGTTTTACAAAAATCGTGCGTCGACTTTTGCACCATCTGCTCTTCTTCGGTGAGCTGATTGTTTAATAAAAATGCATCTGACCATTCAAAAGTTGGACGCTCGGTTGCGTAAGCGGTATTGGTATCTGATGACATAACAAACTCCGTTTAATTATTTAAAGATAATAGTTTGGTGATAACTTTTTGTCTGGTGCTAAATTATGCTAGTTAATTGATGGTTGATTAGATGTGTCTATAACTTAAGAAACAGATTAACTAAAATGATTTGATTAATCGACGTTTAGCGTTATAGCCAAATAATAAAATAGCTGATAAACTTATCATGTTTCGTATAGCGGAACAAAGTTTCGTTTATTGAAATTATTAAACCAAATTCCTTTAGTTAAGTAAAGACATTGCGATTAAATTTATAATTACTATTGGCACTAAAGCTAATTGATCTTCAAATTTATAGCTCCAAACACTTCGAGCCACAGTTAAAGAAATCTAAAATGTTTAGAAGGTAACCGAGTGCAAGTACTACTAGGGTAGGCTTAACGAGGTTAACACCGTGACTCTTTATAAGTTCGCTGACTATAGTAGGGCGAGCGAGGTTAACACCGTAATCGTTTAGTATTTCATGGACTATAATTCGATTTATAAGAATAAAGATGTCCGATGCATGTCGCACAAACACACAATGGATGAATATAAAAAATATGAATACTCTGCGTACGAGCATAATGGATGATATAAAGCGCGCTAAAGAACATGAAGATAAAGCCTTTATCACGGCGCTAGCACGAGGATTGTTATTATTGAGCGTGTTTGAGGATGAACAGGAACTGACCCATCATCAATTGTGCGATAAAACAGCCTTGCCAAAGGCTACCATAAGTCGACTATTGCATACCTTAATAACCTTAAAATTTATTAACCGCACTCATAACGAGCGTTATAAACTTGGTAAAAACTTACTCAAGCTTAGTGCGAGCGCCCTGCAAAACCATGATATGGTTGAAGAAGCATTACCTTTGTTAAAAGAATTTGCGTTAAAACATCAAGTATCAGTGAATATTGCGACTCAAAGCGAAGGTGAAATGCGTTATTTAGCATGTTACCGCAGCCCAGCGAGACTGGCCGTTAATTTAGCAGTAGGCTCGACCGTACCTATAGCACAAACTGCGATTGGGCGGGCTTACTATGCTGCGTTAAGCCCTGTTCTTAAGCAGCAACTTATAAATGAATTGAACTTAGGCATGGAAGGTCTAAACGAGCAGTATAATCAACCAGATAAAAATAAATGCACACATTCTAATAACGGAAAAAGTAGTCGCGAGATTCGAGAAGATTCACTTCAAAAGCTCAACGAGGCAACTGAGTTTTATCAAGAACATCATTATTGCTATTCAGATGGGGAGTTTTCACAAGATATATTAGCGGTGGCCGTACCTCTATACGATTCTCTTACTGGTGAATATCATTATTCTATCAACGCCAGTGTGCCAAGAGCGGTATGGAATAAAACTGATTATATTACGTACATTGTGCCGCATTTAAAAACTTTGGCTGGTCATATTGAATCGCTTTAATTCGATTGCAGCTATCAATCTATCTATTGCCAATTCTTTAATAAGCGCGGTGGTTACTATTTATGAGCCTGATTTATAGAATCTAAATTATCTAGCTGGTCTAGCCTATTTTTATAGATGTTGACGATGTTTTCAGGATTCCAATCACTACGTTCAGATTTACCATGTCCAAGTGAGGTCTCGCCATTCAATACACCATCTTTAAAATAATACTGATAGTTCCAAATATCTAAGATTTCTGCATCATTAGATTTTACATACTCCCATTCCATAGCGTAAATAATTTCATTATTGATGTCATAATAAATTTCGCCCATCTCTATATAGTCTTCTAATGACTTGATGCTAATGATCCTATGACCTTGAGATGGTTCACATATAATCCAATTATGCGAATTGGTATAATAGCTTACGACTTTTATATTATCAGCATCGCATTTAGAATATTGTAATGAAAATTGTGCATCAATCTTCTCTATCAGTGCTTTATCCTGCTTAAGCTTTATATTTGTAGCATCAGGCTCATATTGACCCGCCACACTATCGGTTACGCTGTTATTAGTATTAGCAGTTGCACTTAGTGAGCATAAACTAGATAGCAATAGGCTAATCAGTACGCTAATAAATAACTGATTTATTTTTATCATTAAAGTCTCATATTCAAATCAACAATTTATGTAATATTAACAACGCCACGACATTTAGGAAATTTAGCACAGCCGTAAAATTCTTGACCTTGACGAGCCCCTTTTTTGGCTTTGCGTTTAATCATTTCGCCATGGCAATTTGGGCAGGTTGCCACTGTAAACATCGGTGTACTTTGCTCTATCGTAGGCTCATTGATAGCTACGCCACCCGTAGATGAGGTCTGTGGCGATTTTTGAGCCTTTAGATTTGAGGTATTTAAGTATAGCGTATTGTCATCGATTTTATCGTCACATAATGACTTTGAAGTGGTTGTTTGACTATGTGTTGTTTGATTATGTGTAGTTTGGTTATGCGTTGATTGAGTTTGTTCATTTGTAGATGTAGCAAATTTAGGTAGGGCTGGATTCTGCGACGCTTGCATTTGATGATTCGACGTTTGGTTAAGTTTTATATTATTCTTGTCTTTAACCTTTTGCTTAACATAGGCTTTATGATGTAAATTAGTTTTAAAGGATTTGCTAAAACGTTCCGACTCAATGTTTGCGACTATTTGAGATACTTGCTGTGGCGTTAGCAACTCTGTTTGTTTGTCTTTAATATAAGGAATCCAGCCATTAGCCAACACATTTTTGGGTAACTTATCTTTTGTCTTTAGCTGGCAGTCGCCTATAAATGCGATGACTGAATGAAACTTGTCTTCTTCTAATTGTAGTAAGTCGCTAAGCGTTTTGATATGCAGGTAGTTTTGGCGTAATGGATTTTGAAACTTAAACTTGCGTTTGTGCAATACCTGCGTCCACTGCGCTTGGTTTTCGCTACCAAATATCCAACCTTTGTAGTTTTTGGTTTCAATCACAAAGATACCAAATTTTGAGACAATAACATGATCGATTTGAGTACTGCCGCCATCAGGTAATGGCAAGGTGACGTTGTTGATACGGTGATAGACTTCTTTATCGAGCATTAGCCAAGTGCCGACATTAATAACCGCTTCGCCTAGCATACCTTTTAGGGTGGATTTTAGGGACATATTATTTCTCCAACGATAAGTTACAGTAGGGTTTAGTCGTCAATATTTTCACACCTGTTAATGACTTTAATATATTCCTTTGGTACGCCTTGACTGTACTATTGCAATACTTATGTTGTAGAGGTTGCACAAATTTTATGAGCGCTATGACATAATTTAAGTAAAATCACTGTATTAGTCAGGAAGACATAAGCGTAACATAAATGCCACCTAAATTTAGTCTTACCGCTTTTGGAGCGTTGTTTAATGAGATTTATACCACTGCTTTGTCTTTTATTATTAACCGGTTCTTGTACCCAAACAAATGTCCAAAAAAAAGTAGAGACAACATCTACCTTGCTCGAAAATCAAGCCATTATGCAAAGTGCATTACAGGTGATATCAATTGAGCAGTTCTCAAGCAACTGTACTATTGAGAACGAGGTGTTTAATGACAGCTCATCTTTATGGTCAATATCAGACTTACTTCAAGTTCAATCTGTTATTAAGCAAGATTTAACCCAAGACGGTGTCGAGGAGTTGATAGCGTTACTTCGCCCTAGTGATAACTCTCAAGCATTTTGCGACTCATCATTATTTGGGGACGTTATGATAGTGATAACAGACCTTAATACCCATGAAACGATTAGTCAAAATCTAAATATAGGTTATGCCTCGGTACCTAAATTATTCAGCAGTCAGCTATATAACGATAACAATGGGTTTTATTTGGATTATGAGACAGGACAGTCGATAAAGTGTAGTAATAGAATCGGATTCATATTAGAGAAAAGTACGTTATATATAGATATGTTGGAATCTATCTGTTATGTACCTTCAGCTGATGATAGTAATGATATAGGCTGGCAAGAACGGTTATTTGAGAATGAATTGGTTAAGCCTGAAGATATTGATTTAATAGCTGTGTTTGATGAGTTGCAATTGGCTTTTTTTTAGGGGTTAATATGGGGATAGAGATTTTTATTTAATTTATAAAATTTATAAAACGTAATGTAGGTAGGTTAAGCGAAGTAAAACCCTACGAAGAAATACTTCATGTCACAGGTTAACGCCTACTCTACCCAACTACTATTATAAATTTCATCATGAGTAACAATAAAAAGTTGCAACGGAGGAGCGGTTTAGCCTCGATTGAAACGGATATACTTGCTTGACCACTGGGTTGCGGTGACTTAGCTAGGAGTGTTATCGAGGCAACAGGAACGCTACTGGCTTTAGTCACCGCCCCAGTGGGCAAGTAAGATAGGCGTGAAAAGCGAGATTAGCTTCAAAAATCTTTATTTAAACCAAAAAAAAGAGTTGCCAGTAATTCTGTCAACTCTTTATTATTTTGCAATTTAGAGACTTAGTTTTATTTAACTAAGTCGGTGACCGCTTCAACCACCGCATCAGCCGTAATGCCGAATTCTTTAAACAGTTCACTTGCTGGGGCAGATTCACCATAAGTGGTCATGCCGATAACCTTGCCGTCAAGTCCAACAAACTTGTACCAATAATCCACATGACCCGCCTCGACTGCAACACGCGCCAAAATGTTTGATGGCAATACTGACTCACGGTAATCAGCATCTTGTTGGCTATACACTTCGGCACATGGCATGGAGACCACACGAACACCAATGCCCTGCTCGCTTAGCGTATTATAAGCATCCATCGCCAACCCAACTTCTGAACCAGTGGCGATAATAATAGCTTGCAGTTCATTATCAGCGCCGCCTTTTTCTTTAGCAAGTACGTAGCCACCTTTAGCGATGTTGGCGACTTGTTCATCGTCACGCTGTTGATGCGGTAAACCTTGACGGCTAAAGATAAGCGCACTTGGGGTACTATCCGCTTTTAGAGCCTCAGTCCATGCGGTTGCCGTTTCGACCGTGTCACAAGGACGCCAGGTATGTAGGTTTGGCGTGGTGCGTAGGCTGGTAAGTTGCTCAATGGGCTGGTGCGTGGGTCCATCTTCACCAAGACCGATGGAGTCATGAGTGTAAACATGAATAACACGCTGTTTCATAAGCGCACCCATGCGAACAGCATTGCGCGCGTATTCCATAAACATAAGGAAGGTGGCGACGTAAGGAATAAATCCACCATGTAGGGCAATACCGTTGGCGATGGCGGTCATACCAAATTCACGCACGCCGTAGTAGATGTAGTTGCCGTCCGCATCGGTGTCGATACCTTTAGCGTCTTTAAACAGGGTTAAGTTGGAACCTGCAAGATCGGCTGAACCGCCCATGAGTTCAGGTAGCATGGGCTGGAAGGTGTTAATCGCATTAAAACTGGCTTTACGACTGGCGACGTCTTCGCCTTGCGCTTGGCATTGAGCGATGTAGTCTTGGGTTTTTTGATTAAAGTCGCTTGGTAAGTCACCATTTAGACGACGTAAAAGCTCTTCAGCAAGCTCTGGGTAGGCTTTTTTGTAGGCGTCAAAGTCGGCTTGCCAGTTTTTTTGTTGGACGTCGCCTTTGACTTTGCCGTCCCATGCTTGATAGATTTCGTCGTCTAGCTCAAACGGGGCATGTTTCCAAGCCAACTCTTCACGAGTTAGTGCAATTTCTTCGTCACCAAGCGGCGCACCGTGGCTTGAGGCTTTGCCTTGTTTGTTAGGGCTTCCGACACCGATGATGGTTTTACAGATGATAAGACTTGGTTTGCTGGTCTCCGCTAGGGCGTCTTCGGTGGCTTGGGTGATGGCATCAGTGTCATGACCGTCCACTTTGATGACTTGCCAGCCGTAGGCTTCAAAACGTTTTTGGGTGTCATCGGTGAACCAACCTTCAACGTCACCGTCGATTGAGATACCGTTGTCGTCGTAATAGAAAACGAGTTTACCAAGTCCTAGCGTACCAGCTAGCGAGCAGACTTCATGACTGATGCCTTCCATTAAGCAACCATCACCTAAAAATGCGTAGGTGTTGTGGTCGATTATGTTGTGACCGTCACGGTTGAATTGTGCCGCTAACGTTTTTTCAGCAATGGCAAAGCCTACGGCATTGGCAATACCTTGCCCGAGTGGACCTGTGGTGGTTTCAACACCAGGAGTGTAGCCAAGCTCTGGGTGACCAGGGGTTTTAGAGTGTAATTGACGAAATTGTTTTAGGTCTTCGACACTGACGTCATAGCCGGTGAGGTGTAATAGCGCATAAATCAGCATAGAGCCATGACCGTTGGATAGAACAAAGCGGTCACGGTTGTGCCATTTTGGGTCGGCAGGGTTGTGCTTTAAGAATTTACGCCATAACACTTCAGCGATGTCTGCCATGCCCATGGGCGCACCCGGATGACCAGAGTTGGCTTTTTGTACCGCATCGAATGAGAGTACACGGATGGCATTTGCAAGTTTACGCTCGGCTATTGGGGTCGACATAGAGTATCCTAGGTTTTAAATAAAGTATGAAGAGATTGCAAAACAGGTAAAGGATCTTAATAAAGCACTTACAATTTTATTATCTAGCATATAAAATTCGGCGCTATTCTAACATGAAGTTAGCCGTACTGGCAGTCGCTATAATTTGATTTTAAAATGTGCTTAGACTTTAAAACTAATCCTAAATACTATCTAACTGTAAAGTTAGAAACCTACCTTTAAACTAGAGATTAATAAAGTAAATTAATAGTCGATTTGTGTATTGAAAAACGTTATCTACTTATTAGGGTCTGTTGCTTATATATATGGTTTCAAATTACTGATACCTATTGATAATTGAGTTTACAAGCTAATCTTATCTACCCCACCCATAAATGGACGTAATACTTCTGGAATGGAGATACTGCCATCTTCATTCTGATGGTTTTCCATGACGGCGAGCAGGGTACGCCCAACTGCTAAGCCTGAACCATTAAGGGTATGCGCCAACGTGGTTTTTTTACCCTCTTTAATGCGCGTACCCATACGGCGAGCTTGGAAGTCGCCACAGTTTGAACAACTTGATATTTCGCGGTAGGTATCTTGGCTTGGCAACCAGACTTCAATGTCGTAAGTACGTTTGGCGCTAAATCCCATATCACCAGTACACAATTTAACCACGCGGTACGGTAAGTCCAGTTCTTGCAATATAAATTCCGCTTGGGCGGTCATGGCTTCTAACAGATCGTCTGATTCATCGGGTTTGGCAATATTTACCATTTCTACTTTTTCAAACTGATGCTGACGGATAAGCCCTCGTGTATCACGACCATGCGAGCCTGCTTCGCTTCTAAAACAAGGTGTATGCGCAGTGAATTTAAGCGGTAACTCATCAGCATGTAAGCGCTCACCGCGTACCAAGTTGGTCATCGGTACTTCGGCAGTGGGAATTAAATAGAAGTTAGTGCCGTCATTATTGGTATGATTGGTCAGCTTAAATAAATCATCTTCAAACTTTGGTAATTGCCCTGTGCCTTGTAGGCTATCGGAGTTTACAATATAAGGTACATTGCATTCCGTATAACCATATTTATTGATATGCGTGTTAAGCATAAATTGAATTAAGGCACGGTGAAGTTGTGCCAGTGACCCTTTAAGCACACTAAAGCGACTACCCGTAACTTTAGCAGCGGTTTCAAAGTCAAGCAACCCTAAAGCTTCACCAATGTCAGTATGGTCTTTAATCTCAAAATCAAACTGCCGTGGTTCGCCCCACTTACGAACTTCAACATTGTCCTCTTCTGACCCGCCTATAGGTACGTCATCGGCTGGGATATTGGGGATTTGTAGCGCAGCGTTATTGATTGTGTCTTGTAGTGTTTTTAATTGTTCTTCTGCTTGCTTCATATCACTACTGATGGTTTGCATTTGTGCGAGTAACTCAGTAGCGTCTTCACCATTCTTTTTGAGCATGCCTACTTTCTTAGCACCAGCATTCTTTTGTGCTTGCAGCTCTTCGGTTTTGACCTGTAACGTTTTACGCTGCGACTCTACGTCTTCCCAGAAAGGTACGTCTAATGCATAACCACGGGTGGCAAGTTTATCCTTTAAGGTTGTCAAATCCTGGCGAAGTAATTTTGGGTCTATCATGGCGCACCTTTATAATTTTTTTATAACTAATAAATATATGATTATGGCATTTTGGTTAAGGGGTATGATATCAATTGAAAGCATATTTGACTATGTTTAAACTTTCAAAAATGTACAAACCTTAAAAATTTTAGTAACCGTGTGTTCATTCATTGCTTTTAGTAAATTCGAATCTTTATAATTTATTTTTAATAATTAGGATCTATGTGGATAAAAACATTCACATATATTGAATTAATATATTGGATGATTAGTAAATCGCATTGATGTTGATTTGCACTGATTTTAACTTCAATTGAATTAAATAGATAAGCATCTATAAGTTTCATTTGTAACTACTTTTAGGTAAGATAGCGATACAAAGGCGGATCGCCTGCTAATACAACTATTTTTTGAATCCTCGACCTATTTAACATTTATTTGAGTAAATCTATGGCTCTCTACCCCTACACCCTCCAACCTATCGATATAAATTTAACTGAAGAAGAGTTTCATCAAGCTCAGTACGAATTATTTGAACAAACCAACCCCTCTTTCGGATTGTCCAGTATTAAGCCTAAAGAATGGATAATTATGGCTATTGCGGTTATTGCTGCAGTGGCTGGATTATTGTACGTTAATGGCTATTCAACTATTATATTTTGGGTCATGTTAGCTTTAGTGGTGATCTATCTGTTAGTGCGGACATTTGGAATGAAGTGGTACGTTAAAAGAGAGTTTGAAAAACAGATGGCTGAACAAGAGATGCCTGATGAAATGAAGCAGCTCAAACTTGGTGTACAAAAGCATGGTTTGATTATGTCAATGCCTGCGCCAAATGCAGGTATGCAGCCAAAGTCTATGCGAGGTATGCAAATGCGAGCTTCAAATATGCAACAAGCGGTTATTCCGTGGACATCGATTAAAAGCTGGGAAGAGACCGACGATTACATATTTATGTTATTTGAAATGCAAGGTCAACAAGGCAGTCAAATCATTCCAAAGCGTTTAAAAGCAAATAAGTTTCCTATTGATACCGTTCGTACCCATTTATTAGAAGTTATTCCAGAAAAAGGTTTACAGACTCAAGCAATCACACAGTAAATAAGTCTTAACTGATGAACACAGAGTTGTTAACCCACCCTATATTTAAGCCAACTTTCGTCATCTTTCTATAACATTATAAATTATAGAGTTAGAATAAGTTGGCTTTCCTTATATATATGTATCTAACTATTTAGTTCGTATTATTTTATCGCTAATATATGAATCAGATAAACGAAACATCTAGATGATAAAGCTTATTTACATTTATACCAGTGGATACCATAAAGAATCTTTATCTAAAATATTTGAATTAAATTTTTATGATTAGAATAATAAATCACTATTATAAAAACGTTCAATTTTAATTATTTATATTCATTTGTTATCATAATAATCACTAGATATTTGAGCGATATAATATTTAGGTTATGGCTTAATTATGTTATGTCTTATATAGGTGTGTATAAAACCTATGCCCAATTTTACTTTAGTTAAAATGTATATGATTTAATTCTTATTAGTTTTAACCATAGTTATAGGTATTCTATAATCGCTAAAGTATTTTAATTTTAGATAAGTTCTAAAAATTTAGATCGTCACACGGTCTAAATTAAATTAATCAATAATTAATAATTAATAAAAATAAGGATAAATGTTATGACTACTAACCAAATCGGTCTTGAAAAAAGAGATATGTCAATTGTTATTGAAAAACTAAATAACTTGTTATCAAGCTACCATATCTTTTATATCAACGTTCGTGGTTATCACTGGAACGTTAAAGGTGAGCATTTCTTCTCACTACATGAGCAGTTTGAAGAACTGTATACTGATTTACAAGTTCAAATTGATGAAATTGCTGAACGCGTACTAACGCTTGGTGGGACCCCATTACATGCTTATAGCGATTTTTCTCAGCACAGTAAAATAAGTGAAGATAAAAACGTTTTCGCTGGTAACGACTGTGTTCGCGGTGTTGTATCAGGTCTTCAAGAGCTTATTGAAGAGCAGCGTAATGTATCTGAAGCCGCTGAAGAAGCTGAAGACCAAGGTACAGCTGACTTAGTTGATGACTATGTACTAGAGCAAGAGAAACTTATCTGGATGTACAACGCATTCTTAGGTTAATTCATAAATATGTTTATAAACTTTTAATATGCAATGTGATAGGTTAACCATATTAAAATTGCGATGAATTAATCTTAGCATTACACCATTAGAGATAAATTAAAAGCCCCTGCTATTTAGCAAGGGCTTTTTTAATGACTTTATAATGAGTAGATTGATTGATTCATAATTTAAGCCTTACACTCGTTTAGTACCTGTATACCGCATTTATATCCTGACCATAAGTTATAGCAATAAATCGTAGCAATAGGCTTAAAATTTTTATCAGAGTAGAATAAAATATGCCCAACATGCCACTATTGCGGCAGCAATGATATTGAGTATCACCCCTACCCTGACCATCTCAGACTGCTTGATTAAACCCGTGCCAAATACAATAGCGTTTGGCGGTGTGGCGACAGGTAACATGAAGGCACAAGATGCACCAATTCCTATTATCAATACCAATACTTCTGTAGGTATACCCATTTGTTCGGCAATGGCCACAAATATAGGCACAAGCAAAGCAGCGGAAGCGGTATTAGACGCAAATTCAGTTAAGAAGATGATGAAAGCAGCCATGGCTAACAAGATCAAGAACATCGGCGCATTCATTAGGGCAGTAGCAACTGACTCACCCATCACAACTGATGCCCCTGATATTTTCAATACATTGGATAAAGCAATACCCCCACCAAACAGCATGAGCACACCCCAATCCGTATTATCTGATACTTGTTTCCAAGAAACTAAACCAAGTCCAACCACGGCTACAGCTGCACTCAAAGCAATAATAGTGTCCGTTTTAGCAATATCAAACGTTGCACCGATCTTTTTACTAAATAACCATGCGAGCACCGTTAATATAAAGACGATAATGGTTAATACTCGAGGTTTTGTCCATGGAATTGATGCCGCATCAACAGACTTTATCTGAACATTTAGGTTTGGTTTTAAGATAAAGTACATAGAGCCGATTAGTAAAGGTAATAAGATGATGACCATCGGTATACCAAACTTCATCCAATCGATATTGGCCATATTTAAAGCTTCCGCAGCAATACCATTTGGTGGGGAGCCTGTGATGGTGCCTAATCCACCAATACTGGCTGAGAAGGCAATACCTAATAAGACAAAAACAAATGTGCCTCGATCATTCTCTCTATCTACTTGCGTTAGCAGTCCAATAGCGAGCGGCAACATCATGGCGGTCGTTGCAGTGTTTGAAATCCACATCGATAAGAATGCAGTGGCTACAAAAAGTAAAAGAACTGCGTTCATTAGTCGCCCGCCCGACATAGATATAATCTTTAAGGCAATTTTTGCATCTAATTTTTGTACATGGAGTGCAGCGGCAAGCGCAAAGCCACCAAAGAAGAGATAAATCAGTGGGTTTGAAAAACTTGAAAGGGCTTTTGCTGTATCAAATTCTGGAATACCTATAATCACCCCAACCACCACTACCAACAGCGCAGTGATAGTTACATGTAGTGCTTCTGTAAGCCATAATGCTCCAATAAACACCAATAAGGTCAAGCCCTTATTCACACTTGAATCAAAGGGTAAAATATAAAATAATATTATGCTAACAATTGCAGCAATAGCGGTAATTAATAGCCCTTTGAAAGTACCCTTAGGAAATGTGTCCGTAAAAAGATATTCATTGCCATCGTTAGGTAGATGATCGTCGAGATCATCATTTGGACCTCGTTTGGAGTTTGGATTTGTATTTGTCTTTGACATTTTATGTCCTTATAAAATATTTAACTCATACCATAATGAATAACACCATTTTCAATTAGTATTGTTTATGGATGCAGGATTCGATTAATTGTTCTGGTAAATAATGCCTTGAAAAATCAAACAATGAATAATTGTAAAATTGATTGGCTAAAAAGTCACTAAACAATTTCTAAAAAGTTACTATAAGTTATAAAATACTGTCTATTTTTTATTTATTAAATTATAAAGCACTTAAGAAAAAACTATTTAATGCTAAATATTCTTGTAATTGATAAACTTTATGAAAGCTTTAAGATTAATTTATGGGTATACGGCGTTATCAATAGAGTAAACGATATGACCCCTCAAGCTGGGTATGATTGGCATTTAGGGTTTAAAAAAAGCCTAGCAGTGGCTATAGGCTATGTGCCCGCTGGAATAGCATTTGGGGTTTTGGCTCAAGTAGCAGGTGTTCCTGCATGGGCGACTATATTTTTGAGCATTCTTCTCTATGCGGGCGCCGCGCAGTATGCCTGTATTCCTATGCTAAGCGCAGGTATGGCGATAAGTAGTATAGCCACTAATATCGCTGCTATTAATTTACGGCATATATTTTATGGTATGCCGTTATTGGAAATCATGCCCAAAAATAAGATTGCCAAAGCCTATTGTTTATTTGCCTTAACCGATGAGACATTTTCCGTAATGACAAGCCTGCCTGCTGCGACACGCTCAACATTGATGTTGCCAATATGCTTGTTTAATCAAATGTGGTGGGTGATTGCTAGTGCGATTGGAGTGATGTTAGGCAGTACGTTAAATGACTTGATTCCTCATTTAGATTTTGCACTGGTTTGTTTATTCGCGATATTGGCTTATGAACAGTTTAATAGTATAAAACGTTACTTTCCAATTATTATAGCTATTTTAGCGTTGTTTATGGCGTCATATATCACTAGCGATTGGTTGCTCTTGACGGCAATAAACCTATGTATGCTCCTTATATTGGTACGTGCATATTGGGTTGAATCAAGATCAAGTGGTGTTGATAATGGATAATGGTTATCTCATATTGGCAACCCTAGCAATGGCAGGAGTCACATTTGTAACCCGTGCGTTGCCCGCTTTAATTCCAAAGAGAATACTCGATACGCCTTGGCTGCATCGATTAAATGAAAGCTTACCTTTATCAGTTATGGTACTACTTATATTGACAAGCTTATCCTATCCGTCGCTAACATTAATAAGCGATTTAAGTATTCAAGAAGTATCATTATTTTTGGCTCAATTGGGTGCATTATTACTGGTATTATTAGTCTATCATATGAGTCGTCAATTACTGGTTAGCATGATTGTCGGCATTGCCGCCTTAAATGGGCTATTATGGATGTTTACGTCGTTATCGTTTTAATTGTAGAATTAAATGGGTTTAATGTCTTTAGCATCGGTTAATCAAAAACATAGTAAAGCTTTCATCTAAATCAATCGAGCACTTAATATAAACCCTGACTTAAAACAACCCTGAATTAAAACAAACAAATACTTAGATTAAACCCTTAAAAATTAACAAAGTCACTTATAGGACCAAATATGAAAAACACATTAAAGACCGCTACCTTATTAGCAACGATGGCTATGGTTGGATGCACATCCACAGGCACCTCGACTACTGGTGGGACTGGAAATATCGATATAGGCACGGCGACAAATGCTGGCATGTCCATCTTTAAATCAGCCGTCGATAATCAATGCCGTGAGGAGCTCAACAAACAAAACGCATGGCGCATTGCACGGGCAGCGATGACAGCTGAACAAGAAACTGCGATGCAGTCTAAAATTTGTGGCTGTGTTAGTGATCAAGCACCTCAGCAGGTTACCGTTACCGATATGACAAATGCAGCGGTAGATTCGAATTATAGAGCACAGTTGGTGGGTAAAGTTGTCGCACGCTCACTACAATCTTGCTATAGCTCTATGCTTAACTAATGCTATTTAATAACTGGCTTAATCTTAATTAAAAAAGCTTAGACCAGATTGAACGTAGTTGTTTAGATAAATCAAATCTGTTTTTATTCGCCCTATATTTTGATCTATAATCTGAGCTCTTATTAGTCTATATAAAAACGAGCAGTGAGGCACGAATCTAGGCAATATAAACTAAGGTGTAAGATAGTCATAAAAAGACCAAAGTATTAAGCCACAGAGGATAGGATTTCTTCAACTGTTGAACTGTGAACCGCCTCACTATTTATCGAATTAACTTCATCTCTTATTGGGCTTAGGTCATTAGTCTTCGAATTAAACAGATTGTAGGCAGAAAGCTGATCATAGAGTGCAACCACCTCCCCCATTATCAATAATGCGGGTGTGGGTAGCTTTGCACTGGCTTGTTGTTCGACAATAGACTCAAGTGTCCCAACTAAAACCTGCTGGGTTGGTAGACTTGCATGGCTTACTAAAGCAAAAGGGGTATCACGAGATCGTCCAGCCTTCATCAAACCTGTTGTTAGACTTTCTAAGCGGTTCAGTCCCATATATAGTACGACCGTTTGAGTAGGATCAAGAAGCTCTTTATAGTCTTCATTGGGCTGATTAGTCTTTTTAAACGCGGTCACAAATTTAACAGATTGAGAACACGAACGGTGAGTTAAAGGAATACCCGTACTACTTGAGGCGGCGCTCGCTGCGGTAATTCCAGGAATTGATTCATAATAAATCCCATTATCGACAACCGTTTGCAGCTCTTCCCCGCCACGGCCGAAAATAAAGGGATCGCCCCCTTTTAGGCGCACGACACACTTGTTCATTAGAGCATAAGTCACTAACAGCTGATTAATATCTTCCTGCGGCATTGCATGATTATTGCGGCGTTTGCCAACGAATACTTTTTTAGCATCCATAGCACACATATCCAAAATATCTTGAGACACCAAGCTATCGTAAAGAACCACATCTGCTTGTTGCATTACGCGATAAGCTTTGAGGGTTAAAAGTTCAGGATCACCTGACCCAGCGCCTACGAGGTAAACAACTCCTTTTTGAGCAGGCTTAGCTAATAGCTTAGCCTTATCTTGCATAATTTGTTTGGTAGTTAAGCAGGGTTTTAAATAGTGGTTAGAAATGGCGGGTCGGTTATAGCTTGGCTTTGTCATGCTTGGGTCTAAGTTGCTTGTTAAGGTCATGCTTGGTGTGCTCCTGGCATAGTGCAGTAATCTTTCTAATACGAATCTTTATTAAAGACTCATTAAATATACTGCAACTTATATGCCAGATAGCGAATAAGACGCATAAAGCAATGTAATACATTAAATTACTGCTAAATAGCTTCTGTAGTCTACGAACTACTAATCGGTTACGGCGTTACCTCAATAAGCCTAAGCGATCTGTACTAGCACTCGGTTGATTTGTAGCCATTTTAGACTTTTTTGACTATACCTCCTCAACGGTGGTATTGGTTCTAATAATTTCATTAATTTGGCTAACACACGATCCACAATTGGTGCCTGCTTTAGTATGATGCCCGACACTACTAGAGCTTGTACAATTAAACTCTTTAATCGCTTTAATAATAGTATTCTCACCCACCCCCATGCACGCACACACGATAGCCCCAGGGTCGACATAACCATGTGCTGGCTTGCCTGCCAGTATCCATTTCATGGATGGCACCTCATCCATAGTTATAAAGCACTCATCTAGCCAAGTTATCTTGGGTAAATCGCTGTTTTTAGAGCCTACATACACTGCCATGACCATATGATTTGAGTGTTGATTGTTATTCTCTGTATGCGACCCTGTATTAGTTTCAGTTTCTGCATCACTATGTATATCACAGTATGTATCGCTCAACTGAGCATCTTTTTGAACACCTTTAGAAGGTTGTTTTGAAGCGAATTGCACGGCTAAGCGAAATTTTTTGCGTTTGGCATCACAGATCAAACTTTTGTTAAATTCTAAATTTTGTTGGTTTATATCTGAGTTTAAAGGCAATTGTTTATTCGAGCCTTCAACAGAGTTCCCGTTCAGACGTGTTGAACTTGCAGACATATCTGCATACGCATTGTTCTCATTTAATGATTTAGTATGAGTATCCGATTGACCGTTTAAAGTACTCAATAAATTATTCCAAAAATTATTTTCAATAAGATCCGCAGCAAGTTTAGCGCTGAATATAGCAATGGATAGTGAGACGCTATTTTTTTGACGACTAAGGCTATAAATTAAATTAGGCGTGTTTTTAGAGTGAACTTTTTTATCTTGAGCACTTATTCCGTTAGAATTAATAACCTGCATACGTGATGTATTACTATCTGGGTGGGTGTTATCGAATGATAGTGTGTCGTAATATTGTTCGTCTGCTATAAGCTGACGCAATTCTCCAACAATCCAGTCTCTATAGTCAGGGTGAATAATAATCTTTGCGACACTCTTAATTGATACTGAGCTTGCAAAGACTGCGGAGTTTTTAAGCTCAGGCTGACCCGATACTGGATCAACCTTTGTGGGTACTAATGCGCCTACTCGGGCGCTATTAGCAAAAGCATCACTCCAATGTATCGGCATAAAGGCATCTCCTTCACGCAAATCTGCATTAATTTGAACCTTGGCGATGACACTGGTGAATTTATTTTGATCTGAACCTTTTGAATCAGTTCCATCATTAGACGCTAATACACTTGAATTGAGTTGAATATAGGCAGGTTCACTTAATTGATCTAACGCATTGACATCTGTGTTAGCTTTACTTATCAAATCAATACCTTTGTTAGTGATTACGGTATTGTGAGCGTCTTCTTTCAATAGTCCTAACTTAATTGCATCATTGGGACTAATACTAATAATAGGTTCAGATTGTTGTTGATTAAGTATCGGCGCCAGTGCGGTGCGCGTCATGGTATGCCACTGATCCCGCAGCCTTCCAGTATTCAACCGTAGCTTTAAGCCGTTACGATCTTCTGTTTTGCTAACTACACTTGCATTATTAGCGTGACAATATGCTTTGATAGCATCAACGTCATGGTGGCTATGCACCGCTACAAACTTCAATTCATGTTCAAAATCAGCTCTAGTCATATGAATATGACGCTCTCCCCATTGTATGGGCGTTAACTTATCATACTGCTGCTTAGTAAGAGGCAAAGCCCAACCTAACGAATTTTGCAGACTTTTTGCTATATTTAGATATCGAGGTATTGGTAACGTGCGCTCATTAGGCAGAGGGTTATTATCATTAGAATAATTAATGTCAATTGATCTTTCATTGTCGTCAACCTTGATATCAGCTGACTTCTCTATATTATTGATGGGACTGTTTATATTACTATTGCTAGTACTGTTACTGTTACTGTTACTGTTACTGTTGACAATACTTTTATAGAAGACCTTATTAAAACTATCGTCATTTCTATAGTCGGTTAATCCCACATATTCATTAAAGATATCGCCCACATATTGGTAATCGAATCCATTAAAGCCCATGCGTTTTGCCACTTGTGACATAATCCACCAGTCAGGTTTTGCACTGCCAACGGCAGGCATTAATGGACGCTGACGAGAGATACGACGCTCCGAATTGGTTACCGTACCTGATTTCTCACCCCACCCCTGTGAAGGTAATACAATATCAGCACAACGTACCGTATCACTATCCACTGAGCACTCTGACACAATCACCAAGTCACAATGCTTTAGCGCTCGTTTAAACTTATCCGCTTCAGGGATACTTACAATAGGATTGGTAGCCATAATCCAGATGGCTTTAATCTTGCCGTCTAATATGGCGTCGGCGACATCGCATACTGCTGTACCCTTGTTCGGGCTAATGGCTTTTGGGGAATGCCAATAGTCCGCTACTGCTTGGCGATGTTCGCTATTTTCAAGTTTTAAATGAGAAGCCAGAAGATTAGACAAGGCGCCCACTTCTCGCCCGCCCATGGCATTAGGCTGGCCAGTTAATGAAAAGGGATTGGCGCCATCTTTACTCACACGCCCCGTCAATAAATGCGTATTAATAATCGCATTGACCTTGTCAGTACCTACGCTCGACTGATTCACCCCCATACTAAACGCTGATAGTGTTTTTGGATGGCTCGCTACCAATTTATAAAACTGTTCGATAAGCGTTATATCTACTTGAGTTACTTGAGCCACAGCTTCAAGCGTCCAAGATTTAGCAGCCTGCAAAGCGTCTTCTAACCCATCACAATGTTTTGTATAATCACAGTCTTCAAACCCATTTTGGTGCAGATAGTGAAGTAGTCCATTAAATAAATGCGTATCTGTACCCGCTGTGATAGGTAAGTGAAGATCTGCAAACTCGCAGGAGTCTGTACGGCGTGGGTCAATAACGATGAGCTTTTTGCTTGGGTTGGTCTTTTTGGCTTCCAAATAACGCCCAAACAATATGGGATGACACCATGCCATATTTGAACCGATAAGCACCAACAAATCACATGTTTCCAAATCACTATAGCTGCCAGGCACTAGATCTGCACCAAAAGAGCGTTTGTGACCTGCAACAGCAGAAGACATACAAAGACGCGAGTTTGAATCTATATTATTACTACCAATAAAGCCTTTCATAAGCTTATTAGCAACATAATAATCTTCACTTAGTAACTGACCTGAGGTATAAAACATAACACTATCGGCCCCATATTCATCAATAGTGTTATTTAGTTTTTGAGCAATATCAGCTGTAATCGTATCCCAATCTGATTTGATTATAACGGCTTCTGGCGCGTCATCAGCTTGTGTGGAATCAAGTTTATCTAGTAAAGCTTGTTCGGTAGGTTCATAAGTTTTGCTGGTTGATAAACTGGCATCTTGATGAAATAAATCTTTATATTGAAAAGTGGGCAGCATCGTATTATGTTTACGCTGATAGAACGGCTCAGTTAACCGCCGCTCTACTCCAAGGGTCTGCGCCAATGCGCTACCTTTTGAGCATAGTTTGCCAAAGTTTGCCGGGTGGTTTGGATCGCCTTCAACACTGACCACTCCCTTGTCAATCGTAGCCAATACACCGCAGCCCACGCCGCAATACGGGCAGGTTGTTCGTATTTTTTGAGGGCTGTTACTATCAATGGTAATTGAATCTATGATGTTGCGAGCAGAAGTTTTAGGGTTATACATATCTTGGAGCGGCGTAAATTGAGTTAAAGTCTCTATGTCAGGTGCTGTGATGTTGGTTGTATCATCTAAATTATTATTCGATTGTTTAATAAAGCTTTTATGACTAGTTTTGATAAGATTCTCGCTATAAACTGTGGCTTTTGTCTTATTAGGGTTCGTTATTGCCATTTTTTTTATGACTAAGTGACATTTAAATAATTGGCATTTTAATGAGTGTTATTGTATTGAATGATATTGTTAAATAGGTTCAACCTACTGCGGAAGTACTAAGGGTATTCAAAGATTCTATTCGCTCAGAAGTATCTGGCTTAGTATGAGTATGGTCAGGGTGGTGCAGGTGGATACTGGTTTTACTTTGAATAATGTTCTCATGATTAAGATTTTTAATTGGTTCTATGGATTCGACGGGTGCGAATGCTTCAGATGATAGCTCATTGGCCGTTGATTCATGCAATTTATCTAATAAAGGTTGGCAGTATGCGGCGCCATAGATTAATTCATCCTTAATTTGTGAAATATTTGTTTCATCATTGATTAACTGACCATAAAAATTGCCGTCACTGGTTTCGCCATATAGTACGGCGCCCACCAAATTATCAGCTTGTATATACAAACAATGATAATGTTCATTTTGATCGTCTTTATACACAATCTCTTCCAAAGTTTCTAATTCTTCATCATCAAAACTAATCTGACCTGATGAATACACGGCGATACCTGAAACTTTTAATTTTAATGCTAATGGCACACTGACAAACGGCATCCATGAAGTTTGCTTTTTATGATGTATTAAAACGCTAACCAGAGTATCTACGTGCTGATTTACTGAAGATACCATACCAAAAAGCTCATTATTAAATTCAACACACTCTCCGATAGCATATATATTATCGCAGCTAGATTGCATATATTCATCGACAATAATGCCTCTACTAACTTCTAAACCGCACGCTTTAGCAAGACTGGTATTCGGTATAATACCCACAGCCATAACTATAAAATCTGCCTTTAGCGTCCTTCCATCATCAAGACTTAACCCAGTGACTTCATGATTGTCATTGACTTCAATAGCACGCGTTGATGCTGACAATACCAAGCCAACATCACGTCTCGTTAATTCATCTTGTAGTAGCAATGCAGCTGACTCATTAAGTTGCCGGTTTAACACATACTCATCGACATGGACGACACTCATTGAAGCGCCCTGAGCCTGCAAAGCACACGCCGCTTCTAACCCTAATACACCGCCTCCGATAACCAGCCCCATCTTACCTTGTTTGGCATAGTTACTTAAAATATCTACATCTGCCACATCACGAAACACATGCACCCCTTTTGCCTCAAAGTTTGGAAAAGGGATGACTCTAGCGGTAGATCCTGTCGCGATGATTAGCTTGTCATATAAAACATTGTAGCCATTATCAAGTTTGATAATTTGATGATCAGTATCTATTGATTCAACACTGATTCCTGCAAGCACATCGATACCAAGCGCGTCGTATTCATTTTTGTCATAAAGATAGGTCTCATTAAAGCTTATTTCATTAGCTAATACTGGAGATAGCATAATGCGGTTGTAGCCCACATTTATCTCTTTACTAATGAGAGTTATTGAAGGGCATTCTAATTTGGCTGCACTGAATGCAGTTGCAAGCTTGATAGCCATGCGACTTCCTGCCATACCCGCGCCGATTATGACTATATTACTTGAGCGCTCTATTTCACGAACATCGCTTGAACTTTTTTCAACCGAAGTTAAAAGTTCATTAACTCCATTTTTGCTTGATGACGCACTGATAGCTAAATGATGTTTTGCCATGACAGTCCTTAGACTCTGTGTTGGTATATTCTATTTTTATAGAAAGTTTGCTACATATGGTAACTAGATTTGTTTATAAGCAGGGCTTATACGTTAGCTCATAAAAGTGTTTTATAACCATATTTAAAACAACAAACTTTATTACTTTTTATCCAATTGATTATTACCCATTTACTTTATACCCAAATTTTTTCTTTAATTGGTGCATGACCACATCAATTAATCACACGCAGTATCAGAAGAACAATCAAATAGTCTCACTAAAAATGGATCAAATTAATGGTAGAAATTTAATAAGTAAAAAAACTATAAATATACCCTGTATCAAGCAAATGCCATGCCAAAACAATAATGGGTTTCGTTTAATTAAAGGCTCAGGCTCCTTAAAAGAGGAATTATTATCAGGATCAAAATCTTGTAAAAACTCGCCAATGGCTTGATATCGTGCATTTATGTTTCGGTGTAATGCTCTTAGTAGAGCTTGTTGAGTAGCATCTGGAACTTTATGCTGCCTGAGTAGATGAGTTGGAACGACCAAATCATCAGCTGCGTTCATGAGCATTTGAGACGTGAACGGTAATGACCCAGTTAATAACTCAAAACCGATAACAGCAATTGAAAATAGATCAGAATGCACTCCTTTGGGTGCATCAGTGTAATATTCTGGTGCAGCATAATGTAAATCGCCTACTGGCGGGCGAGTGTTGTCTTTGATAATTGAAGATGCTGCTGAACCAAAATCTATTAATTTGATTGATCCAGTTTTGGTCAATATGATGTTTTCAGGTTTAATATCTTGATGTAGCAAGTAATTACGGTGCATCACTCGCACCGCCATACTGATTTTGGTTAGCAAGTCGAAGGTTTGCCACACATCACAGTGTCCGTTACGAGTCATATAGACTCTTAAGCTTTCACCTTCTATATATTCTGTTAAATGGTATAAGTATTCAGAACTTGCTGGAACAGGATAATAGCGAAGCAGTCCTGAAGCGCCTAATGAAGCGCCTAAACCAGACATACCAGAATTTGAGACATTAGAAATGCCACCATGTGAACGATTATTGCTGGTTTGATTTATTGATGAGTGTGGTTTGGCATCTACATTCGGATTTAATTGGTTCGGATTTAATTGGTTCGGATTTAATTGATTGTGCGCCGTCTCCCCTGCTCGTTTGTACTTTGACAGACTCAGCCCTATTTTTCTTTCTTTTAAAAACTCACGTAAATAATTACCATCATCTACCGTTCTTAAACTCGGGGATTTTAAAACATAATCATGTCCGTCATTATCTTTTACTAAATAAACTTCGCTACGCGCTGTTCGCGAAATTATTTTTGTAATCTCAAAGCCATCAATATATTCTCCTTCCTCAAATCCTGTCGGAATCTTAAATTGTTTAAAATTATTTAAATTGTGATTGTCCGAACTGATCAAGTTTTCAGTACCATTAATGGTATTAGGCTTAGGCTTAGGCTTAGACTCAGTTTCAGAAATATTCGTCATTTCGGTTTGGTTCTCTGAATCAGAAGATAGCTCGGAAAAATTAGGCTCAGATGAATATTTTTCATTGGATACGCTTTTATGTGTATTCATATTATTAGCTTTTATATTATTAGCATTCATAGGGCTAGATAGATGAGTGTGAGAGAGTGACTCAAAATTTAAACTTCCCATGCCTAAGTAAATCATCGTTAAATTATCATTACTGCCTTCATTAAATGAATGATCACATACATCTTGGCTAATACTATTAAGCAGAGACATATTGGCATCAACATTACTTGTTAAGGACTCTATGCTAGAAGTTAATTTGTATTGCAATTCAATAGGATCAATAAACTCATATACACCGTCTGTCATGAGAGCTAAATATTCATTTTGGTGCAAAGTGAATACTTTTTGTTGTAATTTAACAGTTGCGTCAGCGCCTAGGGCTGCAGATAATGCGCCTTTATCTTGCCCGTGATTTATTCGGTGATCGGTAGTGAGTATAGTAAAGCTACTTGCATTGACTCTATATATTCTAGAGTCCCCTGTATGGAACACATGCACACAATCTCCAATGCATAGAACACCAGATAAGGTTGATAATAATGGGGCAACCCGTTGATAAGCTTGTGAAAAATACATGGCATCGTTTGCACTATTCACAGCGTGTTTGATAGCCGCAGCCACTTTATAATTGTCCAAAATTTCTGTTAAATCTTTAATTTGTGTATCGATACCTTCACGTTTTCCATTAGCTTCAGTCATCCACTCTTGAAATATCTTATCTAGCTCACTAATTAAATGCTTTGTGAAAGTATCAATTGCGAGTCGACTCGCCGCTTTCGGAAATTGACAAGCACTTACACCATCCGCCAATACGGTCAATACTGGTAATTGTTCACGCTTGATAAGCTGGCAGGTTTTATGTGTGTTACTTTGTTGGGCTTTGTCTTGGTGGGATTTGAATTGATGTGCGTTGTCTTGTTGGGATTTGACTTGATGTGCGTTGTCTGAATAGGGTTTTAAATCACTAAGTTTTGAATTTAATTTATTTAACTTAAATGTCGTCTTAAAAATGTTTGCGTAATTTACTAGACACGTGGTAACTAGGATGCTGTCCTGATTTTCTTTTTTATGACCTGACATGGTGCAGAAATCGATCCACCAACTGGCAGTGGGTAGGCTTGAATTTGGGGTATTACTTATTTTATTTTGAATATGCGGGGTAATAGTCTTAGTGGTAGCACTATTACTAATATGGTTTAAGCCTTTTGAATCTAAGCTAACTGATCTAGCTAAGTCACTATCCATTGACACGTTTAACTCCTGTCTTTATAGCGATATAAGAGGCGTTTTTATATTAAACGCCTTAGTTTGCACTATTAAAATATTTTATGAGACATAAAGTGATGTCACTTTATATCTCATATGGTATGGCATTAGGTTTCATTTATTAATGCTTATTCATATTGAATGGCAACATTAATGCTTTATGTTACTTAATGGCTAACCTGAATTTCTGCAAATGACCCATCGGGCATCTCTTCTAATATAACCCCTGATGGCTCTTTTAAGAAGAATAATGCTATGAATCCAACCACTGCGGTTACTGCTATGACTATAAAGAAAGCTTGATAGCTCACCATGCTTAATACGGTCAAATAAACGACTGAGCCTGTATTACCGTAAGCGCCTGCCATCCCTGCAAACTGACCTGTCATGCTGCGCTTAATTAAAGGAATTACTGCAAACACAGCGCCTTCACCTGCCTGAACAAAGAATGAACAGAACATAGTAATGATTAACGCCATGGCAATAGGCCAACCTGAATTAACCATACCCATTAAGAAATAACCAACGGCAAGTCCAGCAGTTAGTATAAGTAATGTACTCTTACGACCAAATCGATCACTCAACCACCCGCCACCAGGACGAGACATTAAGTTCATAAACGCATATGAAGACGCGAGTAAACCTGCAGCAACAATAGATAAGTCGAACGTTTCTTGATAGAACAATGGCAACATTGATACAACAGCTAGCTCTGAGCCAAAAGTTGCAAAATAAAGAATATTTAACACACCTACTTGCTTAAAGTCATAACGCTGTGCCTCTGGTACTTCTGTATGAAATACCTCTTTATTATGACGGTAACTGGTAATGAACTCATAAACATACAGTATGGCTAATAGAATATAGATAATGTTGACTGTGGATTGGCTTAACAAACTTACGCCAGTAGGTGATAATTTCCATGCCAAAATTGCCAACGCAAGATACATCGGTATCTTAAATACCATCATTAGCCAAAAGTCACCTTTTGAAGTCACCGTCATGGCACCGTTCTTCTTGGGTTTGAAATACGTTGCACCTTTAGGGGTGTCACGAACTTTGGTATAGAAAATAATACTAAAAATTGCCATAACAACGCCAGATGTTGCACAAGCATAACGCCAGCCTTCATCACCGCCGAACCATGCTGCAAAACCAATAGCAAGCGTCGGTAATAGCATCGCAGCAGCCGCAGAACCAAAATTACCCCAGCCACCATATATGCCTTCTGCGGTACCTAATTCGTTCGATGGGAACCAATCACTCATTAAGCGAATACCCACGACAAAACCTGCACCAATAAAGCCCATTAAAAAGCGCGATAATGCAAGTGTTTCATAGTTTTGTGCAAATGCGAATGTAAAACAGGGTATGGCACCTAGCGCTAAAATACAAGTATAGACAATACGAGGTCCGAATCTATCGGTTAGCATACCTATAATGACTCGGGCTGGAATCGTTAAAGCGACGTTTAAAATTAACAGGGTTTTAACTTGAGGTTTTGTGAGGTTTAAAGTTTCCCCAATGGCAGATAAGAAGGGGGCATGGTTGAACCAGACAAAGAAGGTTAAAAAGAACGCCATCCATCCTAAATGAAGAATTTTGTTTTTACCTGTAAAAGATAAGACATTTAACTTATCCTTGCTGGGTGGTACTGGGGTTGCAGAAGACATAAACCTGTTCCTTAAGATATTCAAAAGATATAAACTAACAATTTGATACAGGTTAGTTCTTGCAATCCCTATGCCATATAAATTAAATCCTTTAAAAACTTACTACTTTTAAATAAATATTTAAGTTTTTATTTAAATACAAATTTTATATAGCCACTTTCATTCTTCAGATCAAAACCTTTTAATGCATATTAATTCATTACTATGAGTTAATTTATTGTACCGACTTATATTTACAATCATATATTAAAACTATTTGTTTAACTGGCATGATTATTGAATGTATATATATAGGCAATAGATATTGACTAATTTAGATGTTGTAATACTGTTTTACAAATACCGTCTTTAAATTTGATCAGTCGATTTCAACCACCCTATTTCATTAATAATGCGAGTAAGTTAAATATGAGTAAGATTCAAGGTTCAGACAAAAACAATTTAGTGGTCATCGGTAATGGCATGGTTGGTCACCACTTTATAGAAAAAGCGATAGAACTTGGTTTAAACAAACTCTATGACATTCATGTATTCGCAGAAGAAGATCGTCCCGCTTATGATCGTGTATATCTTTCAAGTTATTTTGAACATAAAGATGCTAGCAAACTTAACCTTGTCGATTTAGAAGCCTACAAAAATGGTGACATTAAGCTGCATTTAAACCAACGTATTATAGATATAGATAGTGAGAAACGGTTTATAGCAACAGAGTTCGGCGAAAAAATAGACTATGACAAATTAGTGTTAGCGACAGGCTCTTATCCTTTTGTACCACCTATTGAAGGGGGCGATCATTCTCATTGTCAGGTATACCGTACTATCGCAGATTTGGACAAAATCCTAGAGATTGCTAATAAGCCTAAAGTTAAAAAAGGTGTTGTGGTTGGAGGTGGTCTGCTAGGGCTTGAAGCTGCAAAAGCTTTGGTGACGCTAGGACTTGAAACTTATGTTGTTGAATTTGCGCCACAACTTATGGGCGTCCAGCTAGACCCAGCGGGCGGAGATATCCTAAGAAAGAAAATTGAAGCTTTAGGAGTAACCGTATTAACAGGTAAAAATACAAAAGAAATAATTGCAAACAATTCTATTTCTTTAAATCATGACATTCATCAAAAACATACTGACAACTTACGCTTAGAAAAAAACAGCGTTCTCACCATGCAGTTTACTGACGATACCGAGCTTGACACCGATTTAATTGTATTCAGCGCTGGTATCAGACCTCAAGACGGCATTATCAAAAATAATGAAAATACTGGCATTGAACTTGGTGGCCGCGGCGGAATATTAATTGATAACAGTTGTAAGACCAATGCAAGTGACGTCTATGCAATCGGTGAATGTGCAGTCTGGGACAATAAGGTTTTCGGTTTAGTCGCACCAGGCTATACGATGGCGAGTATTTGCGCCGCTCAAATCGCTGGTGATACCGAAAAAACCTTCATAGGCGCTGATATGAGTACCAAACTTAAGCTTATGGGTGTTGATGTGGGTAGTATTGGTGATGCGCATGGTAAAACTGAAGGCAGTTTGAGCTATGTTTATCAAAATCCTAATGAGGGTATCTACAAAAAGCTTGTAACCAGTCAAGACAATAAGAAGCTTCTAGGTGCCGTTATGGTAGGCGATACCGATGACTATAACAACCTATTACAATTGTTTTTGAATGATATGGATTTACCTGATCACCCTGAAAGTTTGATCCTTCCTCATGTTGAAAAACCTACGATGGGTGTTGATAACCTGCCAGATACAGCAGCTATTTGTTCATGCTTTAATGTCAGCAAAGGCGACATATGCGGGGCGGTAGAAGACGGTGCTTATTCACTTGCAGAAGTAAAAAGCTGTACCAAAGCTGGTACAGGCTGTGGTGGTTGTGCTCCCATGGTTAAAGATGTATTGGCTTATAAATTAACTGACATGGGTTTTGAAGTTAATAACGATTTATGTGAACACTTTGCTCATTCTCGTCAAGAGCTATATAGCTTAGTGCGTGTACACGGTATTAAGACATTTGATGAATTATTAACACAACATGGTACAGGGCGTGGCTGTGAAATTTGTAAACCTGCGGTAGCGTCTATTTTATCCTCTTGCTGGAACGATTATGTCTTAGATACTAAGCTTGCGCCTCTTCAAGAGACCAACGACTACTATCTAGGCAATATTCAAAAAGATGGAACCTACTCCGTTGTTCCAAGAATTGCAGGTGGTGAGATTACAGCGGACAAACTTATTGTATTGGGTGAAGTTGCAAAAGATTTTAATTTATATACCAAGATTACTGGTGGTCAGCGTGTTGATTTATTTGGCGCTCGACTTGAGCAGCTACCTGATATCTGGCAACGATTAATCGAAGCTGGATTCGAAACTGGACACGCTTATGGTAAGTCGTTACGAACGGTTAAATCCTGCGTGGGTAATAGCTGGTGCCGTTACGGTGTTGATGACAGCGTAGGCTTAGCATTAACGCTTGAAAATCGTTATAAAGGCGTTCGTGCACCTCACAAAATTAAAATGGGTGTGTCTGGATGTACCCGCGAATGTGCAGAAGCGCAGTCAAAAGATTTTGGAATAATAGCGACAGAAAATGGATGGAACCTATACGTTTGTGGTAACGGCGGTATGGTGCCGCGTCATGGTGAGTTATTCGCTACCGATTTAGATACGGAAACGTTGATTAAATACATCGATCGCATCACTATGTTTTATATCAAAACTGCTGATAAGCTACAGCGTACTTCCAAGTGGCGAGAAAGCCTTGAGGGTGGACTGGACTATCTAAAAGACGTCATCATCGAAGACAGCTTAGGTATCGCAGACGAGCTTGAAACGCAAATGCAGCTGCTAGTAGACAATTATGTTTGCGAGTGGAAAGAAACCATTACCAATAAAGAGAAACTTAAGCGTTTCCGTCATTTTGTTAATAGTGAACTAGGTGATGATAATGTCGTTTTTGTGACTGAACGAGAACAAATTCGCCCAGCAACTGATGTCGAGAAAGAAGCTTTAGAGGCTGTTATAGCTTAAGTGGTTATTCAATGCAGTTGAAATTTAAAGATCAAAAAATTGATTAAGGAAAATATTATGACGACTCAATATATATGCCAACTTGAAGACATTATTCCCGAGGGCGGAGTTTGCGCTTTAGTTGATGGCAAACAGATAGCCATATTTCGCACCCGTTTTGACGAAGTTTTCGCCATTGATAACTTTGATCCCTTTAGCAAAGCAAATGTACTATCGCGCGGTTTGTTGGGTAGTACAATGGTCAAGGTTCAACGAGATGAAGAGTTAGTAAATGAAGAAATCATCTATATAGCATCGCCTATTTACAAACAGCGCTTTAATTTGGCTACTGGAGCTTGCTTAGATGATGATAGCGTCAAACTTGACTGCTATCCTTTGAAGCTTGTTGATGGTGAGATTTTATTATGTTTGGATCAACTAGACGCTGCTTAGCACCTTAAACTCAGGTTACTACTGAATATATATGCGGTTAATGTTTAATAGACCTAATATTCAATGAAAGGTGAGTTTAGCTCGCCTTTTATCGTTTTTATACTATATCACTAGTGATTATAAACCTATTAAATATTGATTTTAAACACTTTTTTATCTTAAATAGCTAATATTTTAAATATTGGAATGTAGCTACGGTAATTAAAATATAATCTAATTTCTAAACGAGTGTTGAGTCAAAGCCATTAAAATTTAAACTTTAGTGAGTGTATTTAAATGTAAATACTATTACGTATATATTGTTTATTTAAACTAATTATAATATATTAATATAGGTTCATATTTTCTTAAGTATTGGTTAACGTCCTATTATCTTTTCAGAAATAATATTTTTTTCTTTTAATATCAATAGTTTAACCTAAATTTTATTATCTATCACTTAATTTGAAGACAAGTCAATATATTTTGAAGTGATAGGATATCGCTAATTTTTAATATCTGGGACACTCTGATGAAGTTATTTAAAAAGTCATTACTTATCTTATCTATTGCAATTTCAACTGGCTTAAATGCTGAAACACGTCAAGTAGGTGAGATTACTTGGGATACTTCAAGGGAAACAAACTTTGCGAATAAAAATGTACCAGATAACATGAGTCATCTGGTTTTTTTCCGCTTACAAGATAATTTATCACCTGAAACTAACGCCAATTTAGCAGTTGATTCTTATTATCATGTCAGTTTGGGTTCTGGACATGTCACTAACCTCCTAGTTTGTACTGGTGAACATACGGTTAGCACACAAGTAACTGGCAACAAATCTAATGATTTGTCTTATAATCCAATGATTGTCAATACTGAAGGCAAATTGAGTTATTTATACCAAGTAAGTGTTAGTGATCAGAATGAGACTGTTGTCTCACCTATTTCTTCAACGGCTACAATTAATGACCAGAATGTTGTAGATTTTATCAATACACTACCCACTCAAAACCATCAAGTTAGTCGTGTTCAGGTTAATTGTCCGCCTGCTACCAAGGTTGTTGAGGTGGTGCCAGAAGTTGAACTATTTGTCCCTTACAGATTAGACGTTTTATTTGAATTTGATAAAGCTGTTATTCAGCCTGTATACAATGCAAGAATTGATAAACTATCAGAATACTTGCGCGAATATCCCGATACCATTGCTAGTATTGAAGGTCATACAGATAGTACGGGTACTGAAGATTATAATCAGGGTTTATCAGAGCGTCGTGCATCTGCTGTTAGAGATGAGCTGGTCAAAAACTACGGTGTGAGTCCCGATCGTCTTACCAGCATCGGTTATGGTGAAAGTAAACCTGTGGCTACTAATAGTACTAGAGAGGGTCGCCAGACAAATAGACGTGTAGTCGCTATCGTCTCGCCAAAATAATATAATTATCTACACTAAATTATTACAACCAATTAAAGCTACATCGTCTTAGGTCTAAAGGAATACTTTTATGAAAACTATCATTGTTAATGTAAATGACGCTGCTCAAATAGTCGTCCAACATAAAGTCATCACTCAAAATGGAAAACCTACTGTTGTTAAAGCAGCTAAAAACGTCAATTATGAGCTAACTGTTGAGGAAACAGGTTTCGCACCTCATCATATAGTGACTAAACGTCAAGGCAATGATTTATTAGTAGCCTTTGATAAAGACCACAAAGAAGCCGACTTAGTTATTGAAGGGTTTTACAACGACGATAACAGTGCTTTGATTGGTAAGCATGAAAGTGGTTCTTATTACTACTATATCCCTGACACAACATTAGCTGAAGATTATGTTACTAATCTAACTGATGGAGAATTAGAAGGTCAAGCCTTAGGAGGCCCCCCCCAGCCTACGCCATGGTGGATTGGTGTTGATCAAGAAGGCGTTGGTATTTGGCCATGGCTTGCAGGTCTAGCGGGTATTGGCTTGATAGCTGCTGCACTTGATGATGACGATGATGATACACCTGCACCTGCACCTGCACCTGCACCAGACACCGCTGCCCCAAGCGCTCCTACTGCCGTTGAAATCGGTGATGGTGATGACTTTATCACGCCTGACGAGATTGACGCAGATGGCAACGTACCCGTTACCGTCACCATACCAGATGACGCCGAAGCCGGTGATGTTGTTGACGTTAACGGCGTAGAAACCACCCTTACTGACGATGACATCACCGCAGGTGAAGTCGTGGTTGACGTACCAGCACCCGCTGAAGATGAAATGCTTGAAGTAGAAGCCACCATCACTGACCCAGCTGGTAACGAGAGTGACCCAACAACTGACAGCGCCACACGTGACACCGCTGCCCCAAGCGCTCCTACTGCCGTTGAAATCGGTGATGGTGATGACTTTATCACGCCTGACGAGATTGACGCAGATGGCAACGTACCGGTTACCGTCACCCTACCAGGTGGCGTAGAAGTTGGTGACACGCTAACTGTCAATGGTGAAGACAAAGTCCTTACCCAAACAGACGTAGACACCGGTGAAGTTGTGGTTGACGTACCCGCTCCAGCAGAAGGCGAAACCTTAGACGTTAACGCCACCATCACCGACCAAGCTGGTAACACCAGTGATCCGGCAACTGACAGCGCCACCATAGACACTACCGCACCAACCGCACCAGAAGTTGCGATTGGTAACGGTGACGAGTTCATTACTGAAGACGAAATCGACGCAGACGGTAACGTACCAGTCACGGTTACCCTACCAGAAGATGCTGAAGCGGGCGATGTGGTCACGGTTAACGGACAAGACACCGTACTCACTGAAGAAGACATCACAAACGGTGAAGTCGTGGTTGACGTACCCGCCCCAGCCGAAGGCGAGACCTTAGAGGTTGAAGCCACCATTACTGATGCT
>NZ_JBXYJG010000017.1:0-60657 GCF_057396255.1 Psychrobacter sp. CX21
AAAAAAAGAGGACACACCCATGGCAAAGGCCAAGTTTGAAAGAAATAAGCCGCACGTTAACGTAGGAACCATTGGACACGTTGACCACGGTAAAACCACACTAACCGCAGCAATCGCAACCGTAGCAGCCAAAACATCAGGCGGCGACGCAAAAGACTACGCAGCGATTGACTCAGCACCAGAAGAAAAAGCACGTGGTATCACAATCAACACCTCACACATCGAATACGACACCGAAGCACGTCACTACGCACACGTAGACTGCCCAGGTCACGCAGACTATGTGAAAAACATGATTACTGGTGCCGCACAGATGGATGGCGCAATTCTAGTCGTATCAGCGACAGATGGCCCAATGCCACAAACACGTGAGCACATCCTACTATCACGTCAGGTAGGCGTACCATACATCATCGTATTCATGAACAAATGTGACATGGTAGATGACGAAGAACTACTAGAGCTCGTAGAAATGGAAGTACGTGAATTACTATCAGACTATGACTTCCCAGGTGATGACACCCCAATCATCAAAGGATCAGCGCTAGAAGCCCTAAACGGCAATGACGGTCCATATGGCGAACCTGCAGTAATCGAACTACTAGAAGTACTAGATACATATATCCCAGAGCCAGAGCGTGACATCGATAAAGCATTCCTAATGCCAATCGAAGACGTGTTCTCAATCTCAGGACGCGGTACCGTAGTAACAGGCCGTGTAGAATCAGGTATCATCAAAGTAGGCGATGAAATCGAAATCGTAGGTATTAGAGACACTCAAAAAACCACCTGTACAGGTGTAGAGATGTTCCGTAAGCTACTAGACGAAGGTCGTGCTGGTGAAAACTGTGGTGTACTACTACGTGGTACAAAGCGTGAAGACGTACAGCGTGGCCAAGTACTAGCAGCGCCTGGATCTATCACACCGCATACAGACTTTGATGCCGAAGTATATGTACTATCAAAAGAAGAAGGTGGCCGTCATACACCATTCCTAAATGGTTACCGTCCACAGTTCTACTTCCGTACTACAGACGTAACAGGTGAAATCATTCTACAAGACGGTACTGAAATGGTAATGCCTGGCGATAACGTTGAGATGAGCGTGAAGCTAATCTTTCCAATCGCAATGGATAAAGGCTTACGTTTCGCAATTCGCGAAGGTGGCCGTACTGTAGGTGCTGGTGTTGTTGCTAACGTTAAAGACTAATTGTATTGGTTGAACGTTGCTAGGTCAGCTGCTGTTATTTAGTAGGAATAGCAATAGTAGTAGTAGCCAAGCACTAAGCTAAAAAGACTGTCTCTTTGAGATGGTCTTTTTTTTAGGGTCTTTTAAAATTTTTGAATTAATCTCAATAAAAAAAAGAGGTGTCGCTATAGCGATACCTCTATTTGTTTAAACTCAATAAAATTATTCATTTTACTAGCTATAGTGTCTCTGACGAAGGGTCTCATACATACAAAGGGCGCCGGCAATCGCTACATTTAAACTTTCTTGACCGTTGGGCTGAGGTAGGGCAACTGGGGTAGCTTGATTCATGATATCTTGGCATACGCCTTTACCTTCATGGCCCATTACCCAAGCAACGGGACGATTTAAGTTTTGTTTATAGATAATATTATCGGTATGTGAACTGGTGGCATAAATTGGTAGTCTTAAATAGCTTAGCACTTCATCAGCTTCAACACCTTCATAAATGGTTAAGCCAAACTGAGCACCCATGCCAGCACGCATCGTTTTAGGTGACCATGCTTGAGCGCTACTTTTGGTAAATATTATATTGTTAATACCTACAGCTGCTGCTGTGCGTAACAGTGTACCCACATTACCGTTGTCCTGAACGTCGTTTAATATAAGGCAATCAGTAGTAATAGGTGTTTTAAGGGTATGTAGATTATGCTGCGGTATATTAACTATAGCCATTATCTCCACACCACTGCCTAATGTAGTGATGCTTTGATAGACACCGTCACTAACAACCGTTAGTTTATTATCAAGATGATAGTCGGTTAATAAGTTCAATAGGGTTTGAACTTCTGGATGTGACAGTCCGATATATGAAATTATAATTTGCTCTGGTAGGTGATCAGCTTGCAGTGCAGCCTCAATAAGATGAACGCCTTCGAGTACAGTTTGGCCTGCTTTTTTGCGCTGACGAGATTGGGTCAGTAAAGCTTTAGCTAGTTTAGCAGTCGGGTTTTTTTCTGAAGTAATAACTGGATTATTAGAGTACTTGTTGGTGATATTGGTCATGATTTGCTCATTTTGGCAGGGTTTGAATTTACAGCTTGAAGCACTTTTTTACGTTAAAGCTGATTGGCATTGAGCAATGATTTGCTCAAAACGTTTCGGCAGAGTTCTGCCATAGGAATTTAGTAAGTATACAGGCTCTGTCACCTTATTTGGTGTAGTAAGTGCTGTTAGCCTCTGTAAATATGCGCTAACACTAATGACATTATGAGGTATGACGGAAAGTCCTAACCCCATACTGACTGGCAATAAAATTTGGCTAATTTGATTGGTATACCCTGTTATTGGAATCTCAGATAGCTTGCGAGGATTGTTGCTCGCTTGATTTAAACTTATCTCCCCACAGCTTTCAAAAAACAAGTGTAAATAGTGCATTAAATCAGGATGTTGTATCAATCCAGCATCATTGATGATGTCGATAAGCGCGGGTTTGGGCGTCTCATAGGTTTGCCATAGATCAGTTGCTATCACCAAACTGATTTGTTCTTCACCAATCACTGAACTTTCCACCAATTTAGAGCTGGAATGATGTGTGGTTAGTCCAATATCGAAATCATCATTGATAATCCCTTCTATAATGCGGTAGTGAGGCGCTGCTTCAAGCTCAAATTTTAGTCCTGTATGGCGTTGCTGTAAAGTTAACAGTTCTGGATAAATCTTTAGTGCAATGGCGCCAGAGCAAGCAATTCGGCACACGCCAGTGTATAAGTCATCAAAGCCCATCTCATCTAACAACGCATCTTCTGCCTGAGCCAGATGACAAATGTAGTCATAAAGCAATCGGCCTTGCTCCGTTAATCGAAACGGCGATACCTCACGTTGTATTAAGGTATGGCCTAAAACATGCTCCAGCTTTTTTAAGTGCTGACTCACGCCAGGCTGCGTCATATGCAGCTGCTGTGCTGTTTCGGAGAAGTGTTTGGTTTCAGCTAGTGCTTTAAAGGTTTGAAGATGAGCGGGATTTAAATTCAGCATGATAATATTTCATTATCATTTTTTATAAGGAATGATAATTTCCAGTAATTGGGTGCTTAGTCTACCATACACTTTACGTTCAAAAAGACGTTTTATTTAAATAAATGGGAGAAGGTTATGACTGTTGCACCGAAAACAGATGTTACTCAACAAATGCACCAACAAATGCACCAACAAATGCACCAACAAACGCACCAACAAACGCGTCAACAAACGCGTCAACAAACGCATCTACCAAGCGCTTATCCAAGGAGCTTTTCGCACATTGGGCTGTCAGTGCCTAACTTAGAAGCGGCGGTAAAATTTTATACTGAAGTGCTGGGTTGGTATATTATTATGCAGCCGACAAAAATTATCGAAGATGAATCACCGGTTGGGGTGATGTGCACCGATGTATTTGGTGCTGGGTGGGGGTCACTTAAAATTGCTCATCTATCAACTGGCGACCGCATTGGCGTAGAGATTTTTGAGTTTGAAAAACAACAAAACCCTGAGAACAATTTTGAATATTGGAAAACGGGTATTTTCCACTTCTGTGTACAAGACCCTAATTTAGAAGAATTGGCGGATAAGATTGTGGCCGCAGGGGGCAAAAAGCGTATGCCTGAGCCTCGCTATTATTTTCCAAACGAGAAGCCTTACCGTATGATTTATATGGAAGACCCGTTTGGCAATATCATTGAAATTTATAGCCACAGCTATGAGCTAACTTATTCAGCCGGTGCATATAGCTAAGTGTGCACTGATTTAAGAAATAGCTAAATGGCTATGTATTAAAAAGCAGACCTTGAAATGAGGTCTGCTTTTTCGTTTCATCGACTACATTATACTTTGCCAAATGCAAAATCACTATAAACATTGATTAGCTGTTTTTATGCAGCTTTTGTACATGCTTAACTTCATTTTTTGCCCCCAATACTACGGCTACACGTTGATGGATATCGGTCGGTTTATAATCCATAATACGATTGACAGCATCGGTAGCTGCCCCCCCTGCACGTTCAATGAGCAAACTCATAGGATTGGCTTCATACATTAGACGCAGCTTACCTGCTTTATTAGGGTCTTTGGTATCTTTAGGATAAATGAAAATGCCACCACGGCATAAGATACGATGCACATCACCGACCATAGCGGCTACCCAGCGGGTATTATAGTTTTTACCACGAGGGCCACTCTTACCTGCTAAAAGCTCCTGGATATATAGCTGCATAGGCGGTAACCAATACCGAGTGTTTGATGCATTGATGGCGTATTCTTTGGTATCTTCATCGATGCTAATATTCTTTTTAATCAGTTCAAATTCGCCAGTTGATGGGTTTAAGCTAAACATAACAACCCCATCGTTATTGTTGTCTAGGGCTTCAGAAAAAGTAAACGCTAGCATGGCTGATGATCCGTATAGTAAGTAACCTGCAGCAAGCTGATCGGTGCCTTTTTGTAAGAAGTCGGCGTTTTGAGCTGCTTTACCTTTATTAGTATGAGGTAAAATTGAGAATATGGTTCCAGTAGGCATATTGATATCAATATTTGAAGACCCATCTAACGGATCAAACAATACCAAAAGCTCACCAGATTCATTGGCAGGCGTCGCGTCTTCAAGCTCTTCACTAGCAACACCAGCGCAATGCTTATTGGCTGTTAATGCCTCTAATAATAAATCATTAGCAATCACATCCAACTTTTTTTGCTGCTCACCTTGGACATTTTCAGCACCTGCCTCCCCATGAATATCAGCCAAAGCGCCTTTACGAAGCAGCTCTGTTATTTGTTTACCTACTTCTGTGATAGTTTTAATCACGTCTATGACAGCGGATCTATCAGCTAGGGTGCTGATATTGGTATCGGTATTGACGGAATTAGCGTCAACAGAACTATATAAATAGTCAGATAATGTGGTCATTTTTGGTTTCCTTTAGTAACTAGGACATAATAGCTGGGACAACAATAATTAGGTGACAGTAACATTAATTTGAGAACACCTAAGACTTTAAAGCAAGCTTTGTGTATTGTTCTAATTGATTGACTGTTTAAGTTTTCGTTTATTTTGATGAATGAATTATTTAGATTTTCCCAGATATTAGAATTAAATAAAAGTCTATCTAAATCTTAGAATTAATAATATAAGATGGGCAAAGTGTAGCAAAAACCCTGCAATATTTCTCATGTAACTTACTTATAATGATTTATATAACTCAACTTCATGGCATAAATTATGCTATTAAAATGATATAAAAAGACTTTACTGTTTTAAGCTTAGACAGAAGAATCTATAATACACAATAACTGGTTAATCGCTTGTCACCTATTAGAAGCTTGCTACTCATTAAAGAAGAAAAAATAAAAAATTAAATGCCTATTCATCATTAATCATCACAACATTAACCCTCTATAATTAACCTGCTATAAAGGATACTGCTAATTGCCATGACTGACTCCAAACATAAGCCTCAGACAGATCCGAAAATTCATTCTTCAAATACTGCTGTTTTTGATACCACCACTGCCAAACTAAATGCCTCGTTAAGTCGACCCCAACTGAATGAAGATGGACACATTCGCCATTTTTTAGGTATTGAAGGCTTGAGCCGCGAACAGTTAAAAGCCATTATAGCCAAAGCGGAAACGTTTTTTGATGACAATGGTCAATTGATTAACCGTCCCGAATTAGAAGGGTGTACGGTGATGAATTTATTCTTTGAAAATTCCACCCGTACTAGGACGACTTTTGAAGTGGCGGAAAAGCGATTAGGTGCCAATGTATTAAATATAGATATTGCTCGATCCAGCACTAAAAAAGGTGAGAGCTTACGTGATACGTTATGGAACTTGCAGGCAATGACTGCGGATATATTTGTCGTCCGTCATTCCGCTTCCGGAGCCGCCCATTTTATGGCGACAGAAGTAACCCCTGAGATAGCCATAATCAATGGAGGTGATGGTTGGCACGCTCATCCAACCCAAGCAATGCTTGATATGCTAACCATCCACCGTGAGGCACCGCGTCCCTTTGAAGAGTTGACCGTAGCCATTATAGGAGATATTAAACATTCACGTGTCGCACGCTCAGATATTGCCGCCTTAAAAACGTTGGGCGTTAAAGAGATTCGAGTGATAGCGCCTCGAACTTTATTACCAAAAGGGATAAAGCGCTATGGGGTTGAGGTTTTTGAGGATATCGATGAAGGCGTAGTTGATTGTGACGTACTGATGGGATTACGCATTCAAAATGAACGAATAGGCTCTCCATTAATGGCTGCCTCTAATGAGTATTTCAAAAAGTATGGCATTACCCCCGAACGTTTGGCAAAAGCCAAACCAGATGCAGTAGTGATGCATCCAGGCCCAATGAATCGCGGCGTAGAGATAGCTTCAAGTGTCGCAGATGGACCCCAATCGCTCATTCTTAAACAAGTAAACAATGGTATCGCCATCCGCATGGCAGTACTATCAATGGCGATGCAGGGACAAAGAGAATACCAGGCTATGCAATATTCTCAGAAGGTATAAACAAACGATCGGATTCTTTATGAAGCTGGTTTTAATAAAGCTGGTTTTAATAAAGCTGATTTTAAAAAAGATAAGTTTAAACCGAAATTAAAAAACTAAAATAGATTGGAATTTACATGCTTAATTTATTGCCAAAAAACTTCACACAGCCTGATATCGAAGACAAAGAGAATCATTGGCTGCTACCGCCTTTGGTAGATTTATGTGCGCGCCTGCGTGAGCCTGGTCTACAACAACACGGGACGTTAAAAACCGAAGGGACAGCAGCAAGAAAAAATGGGTTTTTACATGTTGTTATTCCGCCAGATACCAACCCAGTGTTAGAAAATGGCTCATTACTTAAAGGTTTAAGAGAACGTGCCAAACTAGATGGTGGTATTTATCTGCATATTTTGGGTGCCTTAACTGCAGGTTTAAAGGGAGAACGTCCCGCTAATGTGGCGGGCCTTAAAAAAGGCGGCTGTATTGCCGTAACCAATGCGGGTCACGCTTTTGAAAATGACTTGGTAATGTTTCGAACACTGGAATACGCGGCAACCTTTGGTCTTAAAGTATTCTTTTACCCTAATGAGCCTAGTCTGTCAGAAGGCGGGGTGGCTCATGAAGGATATATTGCCTCATTTCATGGTCTACAAGGAATTCCTTGGTTGGCTGAGACGGTCGCCTTGTCTACCCAGCTGTTGATGGTTGAAGAAATAGGCATAGCAGCACATTTTAGTCAATTGACTTGTAAATCTTCAATTAACTTAATTCGTTTAGCCAAAAGCCAAGGTCTGCCGGTTACTTGTGATGTGGCTATGCATCAATTACATCTTACCGATGATAATTTAGAAGGTTTTAATTCACAAGCCTATGTCATACCACCATTACGTAGTAATACCGATCAAAAAGCGCTTATAAGAGGTTTGCAAGATGGGACTATTGATGCCATTTGTAGCCATCATGAACCCTTAAACGATACCGCTAAGAAAGCACCATTTGCTGAAGCCACACCAGGTATTTCAAATTTTGATACCTTTATGGCTTTGGCTTGTAAGTTGGTTCGAGATCAAATATTAACCCCTGAACAATTGGTGGATAAAATTTGTCTGGCGCCAGCGCGAATCGCTGGTATCGAAGAACAGTATAATAAATTAGGTGGGGCCGTCATAGTGGATCCTGATAAGCAGTGGCAGCTCACAATAGATACCATGTTATCAAAAGGCAAAAACAGTCCCTTCTTAAATCAAAACTTACAAGGTAAGGTGGTTGCTACTTATTTTTAAGCTATTATTAACAGTGCTAATTTATCAAGGTCTTAACTTTTTAAGGTTTTAACTTTCAAGGGCTAAGCTTTAGCACGATTAATTCAAGCGACTTAAGCCAACTGGAATAGTCAGCGAACTACTGAACGGTTACGGCGTTAACCTCGCTAAGCCTACATGAGTAATGATTGAACTCAGTTGCTTTGTGACCATTTTGGACTTATTTGACTATATAACCTATAACAGGGACAAATTTTGACGAAATCATCTAGCCTTGACAGTTCTATTAAGGCGGTAACCTTTTATGAGATCCTTAAAGGGGTTGGCGCTATTGCCACTGCCATTGCATTATGGTTTTGGCACAATGATGTTATCGATATTATTGACACCTTAAAACAAACTTGGATAACAAGATTTGGTGATTCATTTAGTATTCAAGTTGACGCATTAGCACGCGTTGCAGAACGAGGCGCGGAAAATTGGGTATTATTTATTTTGATAACATTAGGATATGCAGCACTTAGATTCATAGAAGCCTATGGATTATGGAATGATAAGACATGGGCTTACTGGTTTAGTGTATTAGGCTATGGTCTATTTATTCCTGTTGAACTGTATTACTTCATTGTACGTCCATTCGATTGGTTTAAGCTTGCGGTACTATTATTAAATACGCTGGTGGTGTATGTGGTGTATCGACATATGCGTAAAAAAGGACTGCTTTGAAATGTATTCATTAAACTTGCTTAGGTATCGTAAATAGGCAATCGTCATACGCATTCGTCATTAATGAAACAGAGTCTAATCAGTCAAACTGGTCGGACGTTTTTTTTATAGATGGTTTTAAAATAGCTATTTATGAGCAAATTCGACAACTAAACCAATGCATTAATTGTTTTAGCCAGTTTTTTAGCTAAAAATTCATATGCTACAGAGTTTGGGTGAAATCCGTCTTTTGCGAAGAGTTTACTCGCTTTTAGCCCAGTATTGGTAAAGTCTAGCGGTAGCGCTATGGCATGCTCGAATTCATCACAGACCTCAGTCAGCTTATTATTCATAAGATCGATTTTTTTACCCAAGAACTGATTTAAAGGTTTTGGTATTGCTGGCATATCTTGCATGGGCGGTAAGCCTACAAATATAATGTGTTTTGCGTCAAATTTACGGCGGCTTAAACGAATTATTTCACGCAACTGACGCTGCCATTTCTTAGGTGGTATATTGGCTGTTGTATCATTAACCCCAACCAGTATGATCATAACATCTACCGCTGTTTTAGGCTTCTTTAACACGTAAAGTCTACGCAGTGTATCAAAGGTAGTATGACCAGATGTTGCGTGTAGTGACCAGTTAAGACGATTATAGTGTCGAGTCAGTTTTGAATAACTCATTAATTTAGTTAGTAAATGTCCTATTAGGGCATCTTGTTGCAAACTAACCCCAACGCCTGCAGCAGAGGAGTCACCAGCCAGTAGAAGCTCAAACGAGCGCGTTGTTACCTCAATATCGTCAGAAGATCCTAGTTTAAGATAACCCTGCCGTTCTCCTGAAGCTTCGGGAAGGCGTAGCGCAGTCCGTTTAAGCTTAAAGCCCTGATATAGATAAAGAGGAGCCAATGCAATATCTTTTGCGATCATGTTAATCCTAAAGTATTTTAATAAAATTATAAAAGAATATAGTTTAGATAAATTAATAGATAAGAGATATAGTCAGCGAACTACTAAACGGTTACAGTGTTAACCTCGTTAAGCCTACTCCAGTAGTACTTGCAATCGGTTGCCTTGTAACCATTTTAGACTTCTTTGACTATAGGATACCATCTATAAATTAAAGCATACAAATAATAAAAGAGCCTATCTAAAGATAGGCTCTTAATATTGACGTATATATGAGATATATTAAATATTTGATATATATAAGGCAGGTATATCAAAAGACGCTAACAGTTTTCTGGCCTTTTAATAAGTCTGCTCGGCGCGCTTACGCACATCATTCAAAGTATCATCGACTAACAGCTTGCCATCAACAAAGACATCTCTAAGCAAATTATCAGCGTCATTTGCAAGGGTGTGTTCTTTTACTGTCTTTATTTTGCTGTCTTTATCTTTTACGAGTGCAAGACGTCCCTTTTTTGAGCGTTTTGATCGACTGGTTATGGGATCTTTAAAGATTTCTTTCCATTCACCATCAATCCTTATGGCACTGGCTTTCATTGCCCAGCTCATGGTGTCACGAGTCACTTGCTGTAGCAAACCGCCGCCCATACCAAAAGTGACGTTATCAGCACTAAATCCTGCTTGCATAACAGTCTCTAATATATCACCCAAACTGTTTGAGCTAATACCGTCGCCCTGTATCAGACGTAAATAGTCCGGAAGTATCTTGTAGCCCTTTGAATTGACCGTATAACCAAATTTGACTGACAACCGTTCTAATGCTTCGCGTACCACCTTTGCTGGGTCGCCACTATCCGGTCGAATGACTAAGGTGCCACCCATATTGATGACTTTATCTTTAAGCTCCTCACCCCAGATATTATCAATAGCATTCCAAAGATCATAGCTGTCTGAAACCACAGCAACGGTTTGTCCCTCACCGCCAAACTGCTCTAACATATTGTCATAAGCTTCCCGTTCACGCTCACGGCCCCACGCGGTCATGGTACTGTGCTCTGCGGCTGGAATTGAAAATGCTGGCATGTCATCTTTCATACCATACCAGCGACTCGCAGCAACGAGTGCGGTCATGCTATCTGTACCAGAGAAATTCACCAAATGAGCAAGACTGCCTAGCGCTACAGATTCCATGCTTGATGCACCACGTGCACCAAAATCATGTAGTTTGAAGGGGAGTGCCTCTGCGTTATCTGCCGACTTTTCTAAAGCGTCTTTAATAACTTTTTTACAATAGTGCGATACGCTTGCGACAGTGGATGGATACCAAATGGCTCGTAGTAATGACGTTTCCAAATAGCTTGGCAACCAATAAAACTCAGGATCTGTATTTACGATCTGACACACCACGTTGGATACGGGAACAATAGTACCCTCGGGTACGGCTTGAATACGAATGGGGAGGTAACCGTCATGCTTTTCAACCACACGCTCCCATCCAGAACGGTTAAATGGCAACCCATGAGCTTTGATGACGGCTTCTGCTTCATCAATATGTTCGATTGTGATTGGGTTATTTAAATATTCTTTGATGTAGGCTTGAAGTCCGAAAAATACGACATCGATATCGCCTTTTCGAGCTTCAACGTAGCTTGACATATACTCACTTCCTGGCGGATATTGCAGCCAGTGTGAAGTTTTGTAGCTATCAGAATTTAAAATTAAATTATTAAAGTTACTTGTAAACATAACAGAACTCCTCTGTTTTAATTTAATGAGCAATAAACAAGACTGTCTAGGTTGCTCATTATCACCGTTAGTTTGTTCAGACTAATCGGTGCGCCGTGCCCTTGCCGTCTATCGGCTTGGGTAAAAGTGGTAATCAACGTTGATAGATCAACCTTAATACATTATTACAAGATTGACTAATTCTAATTTGTTAGGCAATGACAAACTTTTAATGACACTTATAATCCCACCATTTTGGTAATAATAGCATAGTGGTCTTCAAACATTTGTTTGGCATTGAGCTCCGCTAAAGGTAACCAAAAAGCTTTGGCAGCATCATCACCGCCCTTAACTTTGGGTAGGCCAGTTGCATCATTCTTTAATTGGAAATAAAAGGCTTGGGTGATGGTGCGGCCACGTGCAGAGCGATAAGGATCATCGAAAGTATGCTGAGAATGTCTTGAACCACGCAGTACTGGTTCGGGCACCTTCAACTTCGTCTCTTCACGAAGCTCTCTAATACAAGCGGTAAACAAGGTTTCTTTTTGATCAACAAATCCTCCTGGCAGCGCCCATAAACCACGACCTGGCATACTACGGCGCTCTACTAATAAGATATGACCTGATTGGACAACCACAGCATCTGCGGTCATAAAAGTTGGCGGATACGGGGTGTCTCGCCACTGTTTTTTATAATTGTCGACAAACCAAGCTTCTTCATGTAACGCTTTATAGGCTTCTGTATGCTTAAACTGCTCTAAAACTTCACGAGTCGAGGTCGGGGTACGCTCGCCAGTTGGGGTTGCACCCATTAAATAGCCTTCACGTATCGGAGTTGCAGAGAGGTTTTTGTAATTGGGTACAGACACAGAATCCCAATTAGGAAATAAAGATAAGTAATATGACGAGCTGTCCTTAGAGTGCCCAATTAAAGCGATATCTTCGCGCAAATCATGAGTGACGGACTTGATAGAAGATTGAACATATTTGAGCCAGCGTGTGTCATTGTATAATGCATCATCTAATCCAACGCAATGAATGCGAGACGCTTGTTCGGTATCGTAAGCGCCTTTGATCATTTGAGTGCGTTCTGCCACCGTAAAAGGATTTCGCAAACTTCTAGGAAGGTTTGCCGAGCCTATCAACATGATGACGTTTTCTGCTCTATTTAAGGCTTCATCAACCACAGCTTTATGTCCCATATGAAAGGGCTGAAAGCGGCCTATAAATACGAGGTATTTATAACGGTGAGAGGCTGCTGATTCATTTTGATGGTTAGGCTTTTGCTTAGAGGCTATAGGGCTTTGTTCAGGTAACACACTCATTATATCCGCTCCAAAAATATGAGCATCCAACGATCACATTGAATATTTAGTTTGATTTTACTAGCGTCTATATATTGACACATTAGGCTTTGCAATGACAATGAGCAATGAGTTCATAAAATGAGCTTATAAATGCACATAAGCGTCGTTAATAATGACACAAAACGGTTGTTAGACTATTAGCTGACACGCGCCCCGCGCATCCAAGGCCTTCTATTTCTTCTATTAGCACGTAACTGACGTACCGCATGCGCAATAAGAAACATGATGCCAATCCAAATTAGTCCATAACTATAAAGCATACCTGTCTCAAAGCTGTTGTTTAAAAAGGTGATGGATAAAAAGAATAATAAAACAGGCTCAAGATAGCTCATCATGCCAAACACGTTTACCGGTAATATCTGACTGGCATCAACATTGGTTATCAGTGCCAAAATACTCAAAACCCCAAGGCTAATCACTAAAAACATATATATGCCAGAGCCTAATACAAACGCTAAATTCTCAGGAGAGATGAAAAACAAATAAAACAAAGCAATAGGTAAAAATAAGGTCAAATCAACCAGCATCCCTGTCATTGCTGTAATACCTTGCAGGCGGCGCATAATATAATAGATAGGATAAGTACCACATACCCATATAGTAGCCCAAGAAACATTTTGTGTCCTGACTATTTCAAGGGTAATACCCGCCACTGCAAACCCTACCGCTGTCCACTGTAGCTTGCTTAAGCGCTCTTTAAAAAAAACAAATCCAAACAACACCATCATCAATGGGAATAGGAAATAACCCATCGCAACTTGAACCCCTTGACCATTGACAGGCGCCCACATAAATAGCCACAATTGGCTAAAAAATATAGGCGTAGGTAATAGCAGCCGGATCAATTGCTTAGGTGTATTAAGCCGCTTTAAGATATCTAGATGATAATGTAAACGTCCGCGAATGAGCATGAAGGCTATTAAAATTACCCACATAGAAAGCATGCGCCATATAAACACTTGAGTCCCTGTTAATGGTTTTAACAAGCTACTGTAAAAATAGAGTATGCCAAATAGGAAATTCGATACCACGGCTAACAGGACACCCAGAGTTACTGTACGCTGCTTTAGGCCACCTGACATCCACATGGATGAAAAGGGGAGTGTCGCTCTAGGTCTTAAAGTTGGTTTGGACATGTACGGCACCCGCATGAAATAAATCTATATGAGAGTAGAGTTAAATAAAGTCTGATGTATATTAAATTTGGAACAAGACAGCTTACTTAAAGCCAGCAAGATCTGAGATTCAAACCACGGCACTAATAGCTATTAAGATAAAAACTGCAAAGATTGCAGTTGGAAGACTCATTATAGTTAACCCATTAATTTGATATAAATACGTATAATTGCAAACACTACTTTTGAAATCACCACCATTTATTCTAGCGGTGCTCAACACTCATCAACATAGTATTATTGAGTTGTGTCTTCAAAAATAGTGTGATTAAGTTCTGTTAAATAATCTCGGTTGTTTAATACTTGAATATTAGGGGCACTGCCCTAGGAATTGGTCAATCTAACAGCGATATTATAAGGCATATTAAAATATAAAGCTTTACCGGACATAAAACTGTGTTATAACAGCGCCAGTTAAACTTTTAGTGCTTTGTTTTAAAGGGACTAGTATCTAGTATCGGGTATCTAAGTTGAAGTTTCTAAGATGCAGTTTCTAAGTTTAAGTTTCTAAGTTGCAGTTTTTAAGTTTTAGTTTCTAAGTTTAAGCTTTGAATTGCAGTTTTTAAGTGTTGGTTTTTAGTGTCAGTTATTGATTGGTTTTAAATGCCTATTGGTTAAGTGTGGGTATTTATGCGCGCTCATTTATTAATATATACCTTGAATAATTTGTAAACACCGCCATAAAGCTTGTATTAAGAGTTTAAATTAAATCTTTCTAAATTTTAGATATCGCTTTATTTATATACTAATTAGCTTCTACTTTAATTGATTATATTCCCACAAATAAGAGGTCATCATATGACTGATAATGCACAAGTTTCAGCTTTAGACGTTGAACAGACTGATATTAAAAGTAACATTACCATCACTGAATCAGCGCAAGGCTACCTAGCTGAGCTCTTATCCAAACAAGATACGCCGGGTATTGGTGTGCGTATATTTGTTGAGCATCCAGGTACGCCGCGCGCTGAATGCTGCATGGCGTATAATCAGCCAGGTGAAGAAGATGAAGCAGATTTGCAAATGCCTTTTGATGCGTTCACCGCTTTTATTGAAGCCTCTTCGGTGTCTTATTTAGAAGATGCGGTTATTGATTATAATAAAGATAGATTTGGAGGTCAGCTCACTTTCCGTGCGCCAAATTCTAAAGTCCCTAAAGTTGGTGCTGACGCCAGTGTAGAAGAGCGCATTAATTACGTATTACAATCCGAAATTAATCCTGGCCTTGCTGCACACGGTGGTGATGTTCAATTGCTTGAGCTCATCGAAGAGGACGGTGTAGGTCTTACTGCCGTACTTAAATTCGGTGGTGGCTGCCAAGGGTGTGCGGCAGTTGATATGACTTTGCGTCAAGGCGTGGAGGTTCAGTTAAAACAGCAAATTCCTGAGCTGACCCAAGTCGTTGATGAAACGGACCATACCCGTACGGAAAATGCATACTATAAATAATCAAGACTTGTTTTAATCTATCATGAGCATAGTAAAAATTAGTCATTATATTTATAAACCAGCTGGGTTATCATGTGATAATCCAGTTTTTTTGGTTTAGAATAAATCCCTAATTTTATGTAATTAAAAACCAACAAATTGCCATAGCTTAACGGTGACGACGTTTTATTGCGTTTGGATGCGCTTTATGGCGTCTACGTTTAAGTATACAGATATCAACTAATGTTCCTAGTTAAGGACAATTGAGGAAAAAATGAGTAACCAAATTCAAAACCAGCGACTTGAAACCCTATCTATTCATGCAGGCTACAGCGTTGAGCCCACCACCAAAGCGGTAGCGGTGCCCATTTACCACACCAGCTCTTACGCTTTTGACGATACCCAACATGGTGCAGATCTATTCGATCTTAAAGTCCAAGGTAATATTTATACCCGTATTATGAACCCGACAAATGCCGTGCTTGAAGAGCGTGTCGCTGCACTTGAAGGTGGATTAGGCGCCTTAGCGGTAGCATCTGGTATGGCTGCGATCACCTATGCCGTACAAACCATTTGTGAGGCTGGCGATAATATAGTTGCGGTATCGACTTTATATGGCGGAACTTATAATTTCTTTGCTCATACCTTACCGCGTCAAGGCATTGAAGTCCGTTTCTTTGATTATCAAAATCCAGAAGCAATTCATGATTTGATAGATGATAAAACCAAAATGGTATTTGCCGAAAGTATTGGTAATCCACTCGGTAATATAATAGACATACAAGCAGTATCAGACATTGCTCATCAATATGGGGTACCTGTGGTCATTGATAACACCGTCGCCACACCTGCCTTGTGTCGACCTTTTGAACATGGCGCAGATATTATCGTACATTCCTTAACTAAGTATATGAGTGGTACTGGTACCTCCATAGGCGGCGCTATTGTAGACAGTGGTAAGTTTAAATGGGGGGATCATCCTGAGCGCTTTCCATTATTGAACCAGCCTGACGTCAGCTATCATGGAGTCAACTTTGTCAAAGATGTTGGAGAAGCTGCTTATATTGCTCGCGCTAGGGTTGCGCCACTGCGTAATACGGGTGCAGCACTTAGTCCCCTAAACGCATTTAGTATCTTGCAGGGGATTCAAACGCTTGGGTTACGTATGGAGCGACATGTTGAAAACGCTTTAGCGGTTGCAGAATACTTAAAGGCGCATGACAACGTAGCCTGGGTTAAATATGCAGGATTGAGCGATCATCCAGAACATGATCTTGCGCAAAAATACATGAAGGGTTCGCCCTCAGCCATATTAACGTTTGGGGTTAAAGGCGGGCGTGAAGCAGGCGCACGATTTATCGATGCTCTAAACCTTGTGGTTAGACTGGTTAATATTGGAGATGCTAAATCACTAGCATGTCATCCTGCGTCTACCACGCACCGCCAGTTAAATGGTCAAGAGCTTGAGCAAGCTGGTGTTAGCGAAGATATGGTGCGACTATCAATCGGTATTGAGCACATTGAAGATATTAAAGCTGACTTGGAACAGGCATTATCAAAGGTATAAGAAGGTTTATCCTTTAACTAGGACACGCTTTAGATAAAACTACTGATTAGTTTATACAATGAAAGCCCATACACAGTGTGTATGGGCTTTCTAATTAAGACGACTAACACTATTTAGGTGTTCGCTGATAGTAGGTGGCTACCTATATTTAGACTTCTTTAGCAATAGCGCAATATTCTTCGGCACTTAAGCGTGGTCCAAATTGTTGAACGATGCGACTAGACACCTTACTTGCAAGCTCACCACAGCGTGATAGAGAATACCCTTTTGATAAGCCATATAAGAATGAACCCGAATAATTATCACCAGCGCCATTAGTGTCTATAACCTTTTCCACATGGGGCGTAGATACTTGTATTAGACTCAATGAGCCATCGTTTGCTTTTTGACACATAACTGTATCATCTGCACTGTTGGTAACGACTGCTAATTCACAAAACTTGGTAAGTGCCTTGGCAGCCTCTTCAATACTTTCTGTCTCAGTAAAGATTCGTGCTTCTTCAAAGTTACAAAATATGGTAGAAACTCCGCCACTTAAAATATCGAGCAAGCCCTGTTTTGCAAAGTTAACTACTGCTGGATCAGCGAAGCTAACTACAATTTTGGTTTGATTGTCTATTGCTTGCTGACGCAACTGTTTAATAGCAGGACGAAGGCTATCAGACATTGCTAAATAACCTTCAATATATAACCAATCACTGCTATTGAGCGCTTCAAATTCAATGTTTTCATCATTTATATCGCTAGAAGTACCCAAATGAGTCTGCATAGTACGCTCTCCATCCGGCGTAATAGCCACGACACATGACCCTGTGATGCCTTGATCTGATATTGATTTAGGAGAGGTGGCAACACCGGCATCATTTAGATCTTGCAGATAAAAATGTCCTTCTTTATCGTCGCCTACGCGGCATGCATAAAATGACTGACCACCAAGTGATGAAAAAGCGAACATACTATTTGCGGCCGATCCGCCTCCTGTTTGTTTAGAAGGGGTGAGACTTAGCGCTTTAAATTGATCCAATAAATGGGTTTGTTCCTCCAGACTGGCCAACGTCATACTGCCTTTAGAAAGGCTAGTATTATCAAGCTGTTGATCGTCTAATAGGTATTCATGATCTACCAAAGCGTTACCAAGTGCCATTACGTCGTACATAGTATGTCCAGTTTAAGTTAGGGTTAAAGAATAAGGATTAAAATGAGAAATAGGTCTCAAAAGTATTTAAGAAATAGAGAGATATAGAATTGAGTATCATACTTTATAACTATCTAATAATGAAGGTAAGGCGACAATTGTTTTGAACCAACAAAACAGCAATTCTTATATGCGCAGCTGTATGACGCACCATTAATTGCAAAGTTTACTGCAATAGCGTTCGTACTAAAATTTATTCGATACCGATATAACAAGTTGGTCTAGAGCAGGGCATTTGAGTACAGTTTTAAAATCTATCGTGAAACATTCGAGTAACTTTGAATGAACATAAAATTCATAAAATATATAAAGTTATCAATCTAGTAATAATAAGTGTTTGATTTTATTAGATAAATAAATTGTATAAAAAATGAACAATCTTTGATAATCCTTATCTGCTATATGATTATTTATGTCAAGTGCTCACTTATCCACAAACTTATCCACAGTGGTTGGGGGTAACTCCTGAATTGCTTATTATAATAAGGGTTGGCAGGGGGTTGATTTTATCCTATATTGTTCTGCTTTATAAATACTATATCTAATCATAAAACCATTCATTGAAGAATTACTATGATTAGGCGCCATTGTTTCACAGAGAGATATAACAAATTTAACGAAACCTCTAAAATAATAAAATCATTTTTGACTGAATCTAGCACACCCTAATCACTTTTAATAAGTCACTTTTAATAAACTACTTTTAACAAGTTAAATTTAAAAAGTAACTTTTAATAAACTACTTTTAACAAGTTAAATTTAAAAAGTCACTTTTAATAAACTACCTTTAACAAGTTAAGTTTAAAAAGACACTTTTAAAAAGTCACTCTTAAAACATAATCGTTAAATATAAAATTGAGCGTACTATATGAAATCTATATATCTGGTTAGGCATGGTCAAAGCACCAGCAATGCAGGCGGTCAGCTTCAACCAAATAAAGACATCGAGTTGACAACACTGGGGCATGAACAGGCTTACGAGGTTGCTAATTGGATCATCGATACATTAGGTATTGATACTTCAGGTAATAATATCCAGTCTGTAAATGTATCGAGTTATCTGCGTACGCAGCAAACGGCACAGCCTTTATTAGTTAAGCTGCAAGTCGAACCTCAAGTAATCGAGGGGCTACAAGAGTTCAATTATATGAGTGTTGCAAAAGCAGGGTTATTGTCTTTTGATGAACGACTTAAAATGGCCAATCACTATTGGGACACTCAGCATCCGAGCATAGCGCATGGCGAGGATGCCGAAACTTTCGATAATTTTTATCACCGTGTCAGCGGTGTTCTAAAGCATTTTGAAACCTTTACCGATGGCAATCATGTGGTTTATACGCATGGGTTTTTGATCAGTATGTTGATATGGCAAATCTTAGGTCAGCCCTCCAAAGGTGAAGAAGCCATGCGTAAGTTTCGCCAATTTGAGCAGTCTATACGCGCACAAAATTGTGAGGTGTTTTGTTTACGTTTGGTAAAGTCACCCGCGTCAATAAAAGATGATAGAGGTACTCTATTAACACAAAGTGAGACGATTACGGCACAGGTAGCTACGGATTATCTGCCGTCAATTGTCAAAGTTAGAAGCTGCCCGCAGCAAAATTCTGATTTTTCAGCCTGATTTCAGCTTATTTTCATTTAACCATAGTTTAAGTAATCTTAAATTTCTTTAGCCGCTTTAGACAAAGAGACTACATGGAAAAAGAGATTGCATGGACTAATAGATTACAGTTTTATCGTGTTCAACTACAAATATCAACGACACCTAAGATACACCTTTAAATAAAAGATATCGACACCATCAAAGGTAGAGGTGCGTATAGTGGTTAGACCGATATTTAAAGCTGCTATAACGACGTATTTTTTTATTAAGAGGATCTATTAATTAATTTACTAATCCAGTTTATTTTTTGATATGTTAAAACGGTTTAATAAATTGACTGTAACGCAGCCCAATCTATAGTCAATTAATCTTAAAAGTGGTACAAGATAAGTGATTTCAAGTACGACTAGCTAGGCTAAGCGGGCTTAACGCTGTAACACTTTAAGAGGGGTTCGACTATATCCCATTAGCCTATTCAAGCCTATGCTAATCTACATTCCAATAAAATTAAAACAAACGGCATAATATTATTAAAAGAGTCTATTTATGTATAAAGAAAGTGAATTTAAATACAATCCAGATTTATCCTTACACTCAAGCTTTGAGCTGATAGAACATCGTAAAATAGAAGCTCTATCGCTTGACGTACTTATCTCAAGGCATAAACGAACCGGAGCGATGCATTATCATTTAGCACATCCGAGTGATGAAAATGCCTTTTTGGTGGGGTTTAGAACGCAGCCAATGGACTCTAAAGGCGAAGCACATATATTAGAACATACCGCCTTGTGTGGTTCAGAAAAGTATCCTGTGCGCGATCCTTTCTTTTCGATGATTAAACGTTCTTTAAATACGTTTATGAACGCAATGACAGCTGCAGATTGGACTGCTTATCCGTTTGCAACTCAGAATAAAAACGACTATTTTAATTTGTTGTCAGTGTATCTTGACGCCTCATTCTTCCCAACTCTGCATCCGCTTGATTTTGCTCAAGAAGGCATTCGGGTTGAGCTTGATGAAAATGACAAGCCGCAATTTAAAGGTATTGTGTTTAACGAGATGAAAGGCGCGATGAGCGGTGAGATTGATCAGCTTTATCATAGTGTGGCGCATCATTTATTCCCGACCACCACTTATCATTATAATTCTGGTGGTGATCCAGCAGACATACCCGATTTAACGCATACAGAGTTGGTTGAGTTTCATAAAAGCCACTACCATCCCTCAAACAGTGTCATCATGAGCTTTGGTAACATTCCAATGAGAGAGACCCAAAGCAAAATTCATGAAGATGCATTAGCTGAGTTTGAAAAGGGTAAAAAGCATGAATCTCGTGCCGAGAAGCGATATAACACGCCCATTCAAGCGGTTGAAACTTATACGGTAGATACAATTGATAAGGCGCAAACACATCATGTGATAGCGTGGTTGTTACCCCCTATTACTGATCCAAAGCAGCGTTTGGCGCTACGCCTTTTAGAAGGCGTGCTTGTCGAACATGCAGGCTCACCTTTACGTGCATATCTTGACAGTCATCCCTTAGCGACAGGCCCAAGCCCATTATTAGGATTAGACGACAGTCATTACGAAATGGTGTTTTATACCGGGGTTCGGGGTTCTGAACAAGAACATGCAGATGATATTGAGCAAGGTATTTTAAGCTTACTTAAAGAGGTGGCCAGTCGAGAAATCGATCCTGAAGCAATTGAAACCATCTTACATCAAATTGAAATCGACCAACGGCATATTGGTGGCGATAGTATTCCTTATGGGCTTAACCTAATGCTTGAGGGCTTTAGTACGGCTATTCATGATGGTAATCCTATAGATGTGTGGCAAGTAGATGATCACCTCGCGTGGCTTCGCGAACAGGTTAAAGACCCCACATGGTTGCCAGGATTATTAAAACAGCATTTGCTAAATAATATGCACCGCGTTCGCGTGACACTTGTTCCTGATGCCACGAAGGCGGCTAAATTAGCTGCGGATGAACAGGTGCGATTGGACAAAATTGAGGCAGGACTTACTAAAGATGACAAAGCAGTCCTCAAAAAACAAGCACTGGATTTAGAAGCGCGTCAATCCATGCCGGATGATTTAAGTGTCTTGCCTAAAGTTGGCTTAGAAGATGTACCAGAATCGGTTAGTTTTATCTATGGTAAGCAGCGTGATATAAAGATTGCAGGTCAGACCTCATCGCTTTACCAATATGAAGCAGGTACCAATGGGTTGTATTATTATCAGCTCATAATGCCACTGGCAGGTGAAGATGATCTCATTAACCACCCATTATTGCCCATATATTTAGGGTTATTATCTGATCTAGGAACCGAAGATTTAACGGCTCGCGAGTTTCAAGCAGTTCAGGCGGCGCATTCGTCGGGGGTAACCGCCAGAGTGAGCCAGCGTACTTCCATACATGATGCAGATAGCTTAACGAGTTATTTTGTTGTGGCAACACGAGCGCTAAATCGTAAACCTGAAGCGATAGATCTTGTAAAACAAGTATTAGAACATAGTGTGTTTACAGAGCATGATCGTATTAAAGAGCTTTTACAACAAAAACAATCAGGATGGCAATCGAGGTTAGCAAGTGCAGGTCATGCCTATGCGATGCAAACGGCTAGCCGTAGTATGAGTCGTCAAGCTGAGCTCGAATATGTACGCAGTGGTTTGCCTGCTTTAAACGCGCTTAAATTGTTTTTGGACAATGCTGCCGACAATAAGAACAAGTGGGATGAGCTTGCTAATGCTTTGATGGCGCTGCATAAACGATTAGCAAGCCTACCAAAACAGGTATTGTTAGTGTGCGAGCCTGAGCAAAAAGACCGTCTAAAATCGCTTATTGAACAAAATTGGGTAACCTCAATTTATTCAAATGCTAAGCATTCGGCCACGCAGGATGATAACCATGCGCATAGCGAGCTGTCTTCATTTAATAATATACCAGAAGAGTATACCCAATTATCATTAACTCTGGCACCTTCAAATTCTAAAGCGCAGATAGTAGATGAGCCATCAACTGAAGGCCAGTTAGCAGGTAAACAGACAACTGGTGATCTTTTAACAGGTGAACAGACAAAAGATGAGCAGTCTAGCAGCGTTCAGAATCATAGACAATCAGAGGATTTAGCGTGGTTGGTTGCAACCAATGTGTATCATAACGCAGCCGCTTATCCCGCTGTCACTGCAGATCATGCTGACTGCGCGCCTTTGATGGTGCTGGCGCCATACCTACGTAATGGGTATCTACACAGTGCAATTAGAGAGCGCGGCGGTGCTTATGGTGGCGGTGCGGGATATGATGCCAATGCCTGTGCATTTAAGTTCTTTAGCTATCGAGACCCACATTGTATAGAAACGTTTGAACACTTTGAAAACAGTATTGAATGGCTGCTTAATGAGCCGCAACAGCCAGAGCAACTTGAAGAAGCTATTTTGGGCATTGTGTCTGCATTAGATAAACCAGGCTCGCCAGCTGGTGAAGCGGTTAAATCTTGCTTTGCTGAGTTACACGAGCGCGGTGAAGCATGGCAGCAAAAAATGCGTGCAAATATTTTGGCGGTGACTTTAGAGGATCTAAAACGGGTGGCAAGTACCTATCTAAAAAACCAAGTGTGTACTAAAGCCGTACTTGCTCCATTTGATAAAGAAGACACCGTTAAGGCATTAGGATTCAACATAAATAAAATATCGAGTTAGGTCATTTATTTAAACCCTAAAAGAATCGTTTTAAAATCTTTATAGAGTTATTCTGATCTGTATATGAGTTTATGTTTCGATTTGGTTTATTTAAATAGATAGCTAGCTAGCTAGCTAGGTTTCAACTTTTGGTATTTTTTAGCTTTATATAAGGGACGAGTTTAACGACTTGTCCCTTTCTATTTATGGCGCTGCTTATTTATGATGCAGTTTATCTATGACGCAGTTTATTACTAACATTAATATAGTCAAAGAACTTTAAAGTAGTCACAAGGCAACCGAGTGCAAGTACTACTAGGGTAGGCTTAACGAGGTTAACACCGTGACTCTTTATAAGTTCGCCGACTATAGTTTTTGCTCTCAGGGTTTGTATATAAGTAATTAAGTAGGCCGGTTTGATAATAGTAACATTAGGGCGCTCTTCACTTTTTTCTATCAAGTATCATTCATTACTTTATCGTTTGGGCTAGCGTTAAGCCTCTCAAATACGCTTAATTCATGTTTAATGTAAGTAATGAGTTTGTGTGTGTCGGGCAGTACTTTTGGGCAGGCCACAATACCAAAATCCATACGGTCTAAATAACTTATTAATGTGATATTAAGTGCTTGTCCATGTAATAATACAGACGCAGGGTATAATGATTTTAGCTTAGCACCATTCCAATATAGGGTTTGATCTGGTCCATCTACATTAGAGATTAGAAGATTAAAGGCTTGTTTTTTAGGAAAGGCACCTGTAATAAGATTAACGCCTTCCCACGCATAGGCGATGCCACTATAGTTTATGACTTGGGCCTGAGTCATGCGATCAAATCTATTTTTACCCACTTCCATACTGTCTTTAATAATTGAAAGTCTGTCTAATGAATCAGCTAAATGCGTACCTAGGTTACATAGTACCAGCGAGACTTGATTCCCCGTAGCGCTGTCATCCTTACGTAGAGACATTGGAACAGCAGCAATCAATGGCTCGCTGGGTAATTTATCTAATTCAAGCAGATATCGACGTAGTGCAGCTGAACATACCGTCAGCGCTACGTTATTTATGCTGACATTCAGCTTTTGCGCTACTTGTTCAAAACGTTTAAAGGACGTGGAACCAATAGAGAGTCTACGATATTGAGAAATTGGCTGATTTAAAATTGATCCTGGTGCTTGAGTAACGGTGACGTGATCGGGCTGTTTGCGATTGGCAATACTTTTTTTGAGTTCACTAAATACTGGTTTAATAGTACCTAATTGTTCTTTGATAATTTTGGCGGGCGAGCGATCGGGTGGCTCGATGGTATAACCTTTGTGGTGTTGGCTTTATAAAAATGTCCAAGGCGGTTGAGTCATGATCTCAGTCGGTGAGGTGGATAGAGCGTGTTGTACCAATCGGATTGCGGCGACACCATCTACCACGGAGTGATGTATTTTGAAATAAAGCCCAAATCGCTCAGGCATGTCGGCTGATTCAGGAGCGATGCCCTCAATGATATAACACTCCCATAAAGGACGAGTTTTATCAAGGGGCTTGGCATGAATGTTAGAGACGTAATCTAGCAAATCAGCATCGCTGATAGGGTCTGAGTTCACTATATTATCAGTAGCTGCATCAGGTTGAATCGTGTCAAAATTGATATGGCTGATATGTCTAATATGAGCGTTTACATCAATATTGTCTTCTAATTTCCAAAACGTCAGATTGTGCACGACCTGATCGAAAGGATATGCAATTACTGATTTATTATCGAGCATTTGCTCAACCAATGTCGTTACAAAATCAGATCCCGCATTACTAGGTAACTCAAACAAAAAAAGTCCACCCACATGCATGGGCTGCTTTTGTTTCTCAAGTAAGAAGAAAAGTTGCTCAACTAATGACATGACACGCATAAACTTTCTCACTATAGTGCATCAGCAAAGGTAGCCGCTAATTACTAAAATTTAAACGCGCAATAATATCATGACTAGAGCTATTGACGTACGCCTAACTTACGCTCTTTACAAATGGCTTCAAGATTAGATAGCTCAGATTCAAAAAGTTTTAACAAGTTTTGAATACTGGGTAGTGTCTTGCTACAAGCAACAATACCAAATTCAATACGATCTAAATAACTGGCCAAAGTTATATTCATTGCTTGTCCGTTAAATATTATTGAAGCGGGATACAATGCACGCAGCTCTGCACCGTGCCAATACAGCTTTTTTTGAGACCCAGGTACGTTTGAGATAATTAAATTAAACGCTTGTTTTTTGGGGTAGGCGTTCGTAATGATATTAACAAACTCCCAGCTATACGATACTAGGCTATAGTTAATCACCTCTGATTGGGTCATACGACCAAAACGCGTCTTCCCATCATTCATACTTCTATGAATTAACCTCAATCGCTCCATAGGCTTTTCTAAGTGAGTACCTAAATTACAAAGTATGAACGCAAACTGATTGCCATCAGCTGTTTGGTCTTTTCGCATCGAAAAAGGAATCCAAGCAATAAGCGGATCTTCTGGTAAGGCGTTTAGGGAAATCAAATATTCACGTAATGCGCCTGAGCATATGGTCAAAACGATATCATTAATACTTACCCCGAAGCATTCCGCGACATTTTTAAAACGTTCTATGTCGTAAGATTGTGCAATGAAACGACGTGAGCTTGAAATACGCTGATTCAATATACATGCAGGTGCTTGTGTTGTGCGCACCAGATCAGATTCTTTTGAAGATGACAACGCATTTATAAGCTCACTAAACACGGGTTTAACTGTTTTGATTTGTTCTTTAATAATATTGGCTAAACCACTTTGTTCTGTTTTTAAGGTTCCAATCTGATGACGATGGCGCATCATCATGGCCCAAAGTGGTAAGCTCACCGTTTCGGTAGAAGAGTGGGACAGCGACTTTTGTACCAAGCGCATAGCAGCAATGCCATCCACCAAGGAATGATGGATTTTGAAATATAGCGCGAAGCGTTTTGGGCGGCCTTCAAACTCAGGTTCAATACCCTCAATGATATGGCATTCCCATAAGGGACGCGCTCTATCTAAAAGCCGCCCATGTTCTTTAGAAATATACGCTAATAACTCACGAACGCGAGCGGGTTTGGGTAAAGAAATATGGTTTAAATGGTGATCCACCTCAAATTCTTCGTCTTCTTTCCAATGTGTTAAATTATATAGCACTTGATTGAAAGGGAAGGTTGGTGACACCTCTGACTTTTGCATTTGTTGTACCATCTCTAATACAAAATCTTCATCTGCATCCGCTGGTAATTCAAATAAAAATAAACCCCCTACATGCATGGGCTGTTTTCTTTTTTCAATCAATAAAAAAATTAAATCAACTAACGATAATAGTCTCATAACAATCCTTTGTATTTGCTAAATGAAACAAGCTGCCCAAATTTTAATTTGAAGACAATGAAAAAACGACAAGAAGTCATCCAATACCTTAAAACGATACCCACAACAATAATCTGTATTGATAGGTGTATATTCCAGCACGGTTGTAACCATTAATATGTTTAAATTAGTACTTTAAATCCTAGAATGAATACTTCAATAGTAATGAATACTATGGCAGTATTGTCAATTTAAAAAAAATATCAATGTAAACGGTTGCATACACTATTGCTACGACGCTTGTGACCATCACAAAATACTTAGAGCTTTCATCAACGATATAAGTTGTTGACCACAAGCTAGTACTTATGAATATTAATGTATAATATATAACTTGATTTATATAGCGATTTTTAAAAAGAAAAGTTACTATTAATTATAAACGGTTAGAGCTGTGCGTCGAAAATCGCAATATATATAGTCTAAACCTTATCAGTGACTAATTATGAGCAATAATCTTCACTTTTTATTTATTAAATCTTAATGAAACTTTTATATAATAAGTAAGTATCAGATGAAGCTTAGTTCTATTAACGAGACATATGTAGTAATCGATTGATAATTTATTATAATCCTTATAATTATAAACACAGATTACAACCGTTACTTCTATAATATGGTGTGGCACGCCAAATGGAATTATCTACCATATTATTGGAAGTATAAAGTAGATGTAAAAAATTAATGTAGACTATATAAATAGCTATCCAATAAATAGCTAATAAGACAGTTATAAAAACAGCTAGATCGGTCAGTTTTAAAATATTAAAGTAAAGGTATAAATATGGATTCATCTCGTCAATTATTGTTGGGTACCGGCGTATTTCTTGGCGGAGGTATTTTATTATTTGCGATGGTGAAGCAAATGGATACCCCGCAATCAAATGTAGATAGTAACACCCCTAAAGTAGAGCAGGTCAGTACTGCCGATAACGATGCGACCCCGTTAACCGCTGATGTGGATACAGAAGAGCGTATACTTGAGCAAAAACGTATTGAGCGTGAGCAAAAAGAAGCAGAGCTTGATCGTAGAGCGCGCGAGTTTTTGTCTGAACAAGAAAAAGCAGAACAACTTGCAATGCAAAAGGCACGTGATGAAAATCAGCTTTACCGAAGTAACGCAGCTGAACCCATCATCGAAGAAAAACCTGAGCAGACCCAATCTGGAACTACGATTGCTCGTCCTGTCGTGACGCCTAGACCTGCACAAACACCTACTTCTGAAACAACCAGTGCACAAGCCACTCAGAATAATCGCTCGGTTGAATTGAACCAAGCTAATAGGACGGCTACTCAAACTACTCAGGCTTCGCAAAATGCTCAGCGAAGTACCACCGAGCAAGAAACCCGTACGCAAAATAACTTTGAAAATCAAACGCGTCAACAAGCACCTAGGTCACCTCAAAACCATACTGTAAAGCGTGGTGATGGCTTATTAAAACTATCACGTCAATATAACGTACCATTGGAAGCGCTGTCGCAAGCAAATAATATGTCTACCAATGCAACACTACGCATAGGTCAAAATTTAAAAGTGCCGTCGCAAGGTCAGATAGACAGATTGGTTCGAGAATATAACGAAAGTCAAAATAGTACGTCACGTAATCAACAACAAGCGGCGCAGTCACGTCAGTCTAATGAGAGCGAAACGAGTAGCGCTTCTAGTTCTAATAGAGCGCCGAGCAGCACGCTCAATTATAAAGTCGAGCGCGGCGATGGACTGATTAAGTTAGCGCGTCAATACAATATGCCAGTGGAGGCGCTAGCTGAAGCAAATGGTATGAGTAGTAACGCTACCTTGCGTCTTGGACAAGAGATTAAAATCCCTTCTCGTAAACAAGTGGCTAGGCTACAGCGTGAGGCAGAACAACGCAAAAATAATGTCGCGCAAAAACGAGACGCTCAAAACCGATTAGCTGAAGCAAGACGTGAAGCTGCTAGAGGCGAAGCCAAAGGTACGTTTGGCGTACAAGTGGCATTAGCTGACAACCAAGAAAAAGCTAATCAGATCGTAGAGCAATTAAAATCAGCAGGATACTCTGCCAGTACGAGCCAAACCAGCCGTGGTGTCAGGGTAATAGTAGGACCTGAAAAAGGTAAAGATGCGGCGCTGGCGTTAAAAGATAAAATAAATGCTGATTCTCGCACCGGGGTTAATAATGCTTGGGTATTATATTGGCGCTAATAGACAGCGGCATGATTTAAATACCAGCTATTTAAAAATTAACACGACATTGCTTGTCGTGTTTTTTTATTTATATGTATTTGTATTTAAAGGGTATTTTAATTAATAAGTAATGTTTGGTAGCCGTTTTGGTAGCCATTTTTAAAGCTACCTATGGTAAATAATATAATTTAAGCTCTTTTTTTTAAGAACAATCAATACAAAGTAAATTTATAAACTTTAACATTTTGGCTTATTGCCATTGCTTCAAGCTTATCAAGTAAAGCATCCCTACCAAACAGAATTAGACAATCGCTATCATCAATGAGTTGCTGTGGGGTTTCTGCTACTTCAGTTCTCCTTCCAGACGCACCACCATAACGGCTAACCCACCTATTCGCTTTCGTGTCTTTACCAGTTAATATATCAATACTCATAACATTGTAATTTTTCATAACTTCATTACAACACTGTATAAGCCTCGGATAGTGTCTATAATCGAAGTTTTTACAAGTTTTAATAGCTATTGTGTGGTTATATGTCGCCATAATGTTGCATCAGTATTGTTTGTTCAAAATCGGTTAGTTGTTGGCAAGTGAGCTGTAGTGTCTTTTAACATTCGAGCTTATATAACGCTATTAAAATGCAAATTAATTTGTATCTGTATGGAGTTAATCACCATTAACATATATATGATATTACATTGACGTTTTAAACGCTAAAGGAGTTAATCATTATGCAGTTAACAGGCTCTAACATCTTGGTTTATTCGTGCATCTTCCACTTGAATAACTACCTTAACTGGTTGCACTTCATCATCATGTTGTAAGCCTGTATCGAGTCCTAGCAATTTGGCTTTACTCATTGTTGCGCTAATCATGGCACTAGGTTTGAATGCGTCCTTAGCTATTTGTCTGGCATCGTCTAATTCTGCCACTAAATCATTAAACGTTAAATCAAGCATTCTCCACCTCGCCTGATATTTCATTCATCAAGTCCGATATGGTTTTCACACCGTCATCAAGTGGATTAATAGGGGTAGGATTTGCAAGTCCTAGCAATTTGGCTTGACTCATAACTGAATTAACCAAACCGTTAACATTTTCATTCTTAATGGCTATCTCTTTAGCTAACTGTAAATCTTGTATGAGGTCGTTTAAGTCTGGTAGTCGCATTAATTACTCCACTGTTTTTCTATATGTTTCATTGACTCATCACAGATAAATGCACTGGCTTTGTCGTAGTCATTCATCAAACGGTTAAACGTCTGTTTGTGCATATAACGAGGTCTGCCACTTTTGCCATGCGCAAGTCCACCATGCCACCCTAATCGCTGTCTAATCACCGCTATACGCTTATATTGACGGTCTAGCGGTTGTATCATCTGACTATGATAGTTTGCACCTATGCAGTGTCTACAAACGTATGCACCTGCACAATAGAGAACACTGACACGCTTGTCACACTTTGGACAATTCCACCAGTAACGGACGCCACCATAATTGCAGGGCGTGGTAGTCACTGATAAGTCATAGAGGTATTGTTTGGCTCTATAGGTATATTCAAGGGTAATTGCTGTGGGTGTGTTTTGAGCTATGTTAAGTGATTCACGATAGCGACTAATCGGTAATCTTGGATAATCATTTAGGCTGTGGGTGCTTGCAAACTTCGGCATGGGTTATCTAAATCATTAGTGAGTTTCAATTTAATAACATTTAATTAATTGTTTAATTTGTTCATAAACTATCAATGATGTTAGGTCTCATAAATCTGTTTAAGTTAGATTAAGTGGTCATTATTCCTATTGCAGATATCTAGCCCCAATTTAATAGCATCCGTAAGATCTGCATTTGGTTTAATTACATTCTTCATTGTAGGTGTATAGCCACTTACTTTGTCTCTATTGTGAGCTATCTTATTAAGCGGTTGACCTATTGTATTAGTGTCATTAGCGGTATCATTAGGATAAAAGTAAACCGCATCCATTGAGCAAGCTATCTCTCCTTTAGTAGTAAAAGGATAGGGCGTATCAAACGCCCATGATTCACTATTGACTGGTTGCCATTGGTTAACTGGCTGGCAAGCTGTAATCATTAAAATAGATAAATAAAGTAATCTGTTCATAGGTAGCCTATATTGATTTTAATTAAGTTAATACTACCTAAAATATCCAATCTTAGCACCCACCAATGGCGGTTATAGTAAAAACCTAAACTTTTAATTTTGCGGTTGTAAAAATCTTATGGAAGGGTCGTTCATTTATCTAAACGCTTTAAACTTTTATACCACCCTCTTATCATTGGTAGTTTTAAAGTTAACATATTTTGATAAAAGGCTTTTTTCTTATAAGTGTGAATGGGTGTGGTGTCCGATATAAATTAAGCTAAAATATGTAATACACCCCCCTTAGCCTTAAAAATAGACAATAGCTATTAAACTATGGGAAAGTGGGGAAAGTAGGAAAGTAAATTACATACCCCTTACTAAATAAGGTTTATAGAGTTTTCCCCTTTTAATACAAAAAGGAAAACAGGGAAAGTTTGTAGCCGTTAAGCTGTTCACTTTACCCATTTTCCTATAGGGTTAAATATCAGGAAAATCAGCTAAAGCCCATCATATAAGCGTTATAGCGGTTACTTTACCACTTTCCTCGTTTTCCCCTTATGTAGCTTCTAACAATTCAGGTCTTACTTGTATGGTTCTGGCTCTACCATTGGTTATGATCTTAATATAGCCTTCACTTTCTAATACTTCAGCCAATAACTCAAAGTTTTGTTTTAGCCTTAGATGCTTAGGTGTTACCTTGCTTTGTGCTGTAGAGTAAGCGAGCTGTTTAGCTGATTGTCTATGGCAGTAATTAACTAGCCAACTAACCAGCTTTTGAGCATCATTATCACCAGCTTGGGGCTTGTCAGTGTATCTAATACGCTCATTCATTGAATAATCAGTTAGTAAGGTGGCTCTTTTAATATCATCAGCTGATATAAACCGCCTACCATTAAAGTAAGCTAAAATTGACGCGATACGGCTGGCATTTTCATGTAGTCGTTTAGCATATTCAGCATACTTTTCAAGCTTACCGCCTTTAATAAGCTGGCTCTCTTTCTTAGTTTGGTAGTCAGCCAAAGCTTTTCTAGCCTGCCTATTTTCAAAGGGCATATTATAGCGAATGATATTACCTTCATTATCTGTTTTAACACTTTCAGCTACTGGATCAAGTAAAGCCCTGCATCGTTGCCAGTAGGCTATTAATCTAGTGTCATTATCTGGGTTAGCATCTAAGCGTTCATCAGTATTAAAAACTAAAGTACCGTTAAGGCTCTCAGGGAAAGCAAACAAAAAGCGAGGTAATAAGCCTTGACCGCTCATAACTTCATTGTTTAAAGCAGGGGCTACAATGGGCGGCTGTCCTTGTAAGTCTAGGGTAAACCTAATCCCATCAATACCGTTTTCATCAGTAAAGCTAGAGTTATAGCGAGGGGATAACATGCGATCAAACTCTCCACTACTCCATAAATCACATATTTGGCTTATGTTACTTTGGGCGGTTTCATTGGTTAAGCTATGACTGCCTAAGAATAAGCCAGCTTCAGCCGTTGCCCATGCCACGTTTTTAGTATTGCCTAAAATCATATTATCTAAAAAACCTATAAGCGTTCCAGACTTAGCAAAAAGTATAGGCTGCTTAGGCTTGGGGTTATCTAGTAACCATCGTTCTAAATCTTTTTTAGGTGTGCTGGCTTTCTCAGCTAACCATTCATCTTTAAGGGTGCGGTATTCGTTACGCTTCTCTTTTTGGTAGCTAATAAGCTCTTTATGACTGTATTTAGAGGTTGTCTTACTTTTACCACCACCACTAGCAATCTCAGTTAGTAAAAATAAAGATGCTGGCATGTAGCTATTACCAGTTGGATAAGGGGCGTTTATGTATTGCTGGGTAATGGTAGCTAAAGCCCCTAAGATACATTGACCAGCTAAGGCGGTAGGTATCTGAGCATAATAGGTAATGGCTGTTAAAGCATCTCTTAATATTTCTCCTTTTTTGCCCCATGCTTCTACTGGATAAGGCGTGGCTTTGATCTCAGGGTCTGCTATATCGCCTAATTCTCCCCATGCTTCTAGCTGCAAATTCTTTATGATGGTTTCAGGGTCATCAATCACATCATCTAGGCTTGAACCATTTTCAAACGATAACAACAAATCAAAAGTAGTTATGATAGCTTTAACATTTGCACCTAGTAACTGTTTAACAAGCTGATCTTGTCTATCTAGGGTAGTAATAACAATAACTTGCTTAACTTCAGCAAAATGTTTAACCATACTTTTAAAGCCGTATGGGTTAAGACTTACTATAATGGTGATATTTAGACCTTGCTTAACTGCCATTGCATCATAAAGCTGTACCGCTTCATCTAAACTACTAATGGCATACCAGTCACTATCTAAGCTTAAATTACCTATAATGAAAGCACTAGGCTGGCTTGGGTCTGTTTCTTCTATTCGTTCATTGTCATAAATAGCAAGGTTAGCAGGGTGGTAACTATTATCATGCTTTACCAGTATCAACTTTCCAGCTGTGTCTATTATTTCCCCAGCTTTAACACCACTGGTAACAGTAAAGCCGTTATTTATCTCTAATACGCTATTATCTTTTTTTAAAGCTCTTAGGGTGGCTAGTATCGGATATTCTGCTATAATTTGATTGTTAGGTTTGTTCGCATGAGCTACTAAACTACTAAGCCCCTTGTCATCAGCTTGGGGCTTTGTCTTATCGGTGTTATTCATCTCTACTCCCTTTCTTATACCAACTCTTTTTATAAGCCATTTTCTTTTGCTTTGCCTGTTTACCCTGTTTTGATTTGGCATAGGCAAGCTGGGCGCTCATAAAATTATCATCTAGCTTGTCATTATCGAGCTGCTGAAGTGGTATTTCCTGATCAAGATATTGTGCTATACGTTCATTAGTAGGTAACTTGTCCTTACTCATAAAACCCCCTTTGCAGCGTGTTGACTGCCGTTGTTGGAGGGTTGCAACTTGGGATAGCAGATAGCACTAACGCTATGATTAGGATTAATAGCATAGGATTAATACGCATCAGATACCTCTTTAAAGCCGCTAAAATGCAAGCTGTTGATATCATCACTAATTACGGTTAACGCTTCACTGTCTCTATTTAAAGCAGTTATAGCGGTATGAATTTGCGCTGCTGTGACTTCATCAGCTTGGTTAATTGCATTAAGTGATAAGGCTATCTGTTCTATGCTAAAAGATAGGCATTGAATACGTTCATCGAAGTTAAATAGGGCATAACTATCTACTGATATTAGCTTGGGCTGTATGATATCCATGACTAAGCCCCCTCTAAGCTGTTAACGTCAATATGCTTCAATAGGTCGCTGCCTTTGAAGTAATACATGCCGCTAAAGTTGATAGGGTTAGGTAGCTTGCCAGTTTTTATCCAGCGTCTAATAGTTTCAGGGTGTCTATGATAGATTTCGGCTACCTGTGTGACTTGGTATAAGTCATTAGGGTTGTCGATTAAATCAGCTAGGCTTAACTTGGTAGGTTGTATTGAGTTTTGTGACATAGTCATGTTTCCTTAACTGTTGTTGGTTAATGTAGTTAAGGTCATGCTATTGTACTAAGTTGTATAATTGAATAATGATGCTTGCATGTTATGTGGTATACGTGCATGAAATGTTTTATGCTTGCATATCACAGTGATAATTAAGAAAAATCACCTTTATCGGCCTCGCTCAACCATCTTTTAATAGTATCGTGTGATAAGGGCTTATTATTTCTACCTTTATATTCAGGGTTATTAATGTTTTCATAAACTAACTTTATATGATCTGCGGTTTCAGCGTAAGTCCTAAATCCTTTATCGCGCATAATTTTAAGGAATTCATGTTTTTTATTAGTTCTAAGCTGATCTTGGTTTTTCCATCTCTTCTTGGCATTATTAGAATTTATAGTAGATAATTCATCTTCTAAAATCATTTCACCATAACTTTTTAAACCGGTCAAAACTCCTATTTCTAGGATTAAATCAAAATATAGCTTTAGAAATTTAATGTAAGCGATTTCTTCGAGCTTTAATATATATTCACCAATTTTCTTTAAACAATAGCACATTAAAAGACTGTCTAACATTAAATACTCAGCTTGAGAAATATCATTTTCATTTATATACTCATCTAATGTATCGAGCAAAAAATCATGAATTTTAATAGTAATAGAATTAGTATCTTCAGAGCCTCCATACTGAATAGCTAGTTCTTTACAATAACTTTCAATTTTTAGATTATTATGTTCTATAAATGATTCAAAGTTATTATTAATTAATCTATTAAAATGAACATTGTATATAAAATCTAAATCTTTAAATACTTTCATTACACCTTCGTCAAAACTCTTTTCATGATAGCTTGACCGTTCCATGATTATGCCTTAACTATAATCATGCCTTTATAAAATAAGATGCAGGACGGTGGCTGTTTAAGGCATGAAATATAGCCGTTCGGGTAATTAATCCTAGCCCTGCAATTTGGTTAAGGTTTAACCGTTATGTACTTTCTCTTTTTGTCTAAAATTGGGATAAATGATATTGTCATACTTATTAGTTCTTAGATCATCTATGTAATTAGCCCATTCATTCATCATTTGTTTACGCTTTTCTAATCCAGTCATTCGGTTGTAAGCTTTTCCATATGTATCAGGTATTTTGTGACCTAGTTGTAATTCGGTGTGTACTTGGTCATAACCTAGTCTTTCAGTTAACATAGTTTTAGCAGATGCTCTAAACCCATGAGGGCAGTGAATGCCTAAATAACTATCCCCATCATTCATAAGTTCGCTATTCAATACCTTGTTTATTTCTCTAGGGTTATGATAGTTGGCTTTTTTACGTCTGCCATTGTAAAAAACATACTGATTATTTCCCGTAAGCTCTTGCAATTCTTTTAATATGGCTATGGCTTGCGGTGCTAAAGGGACAACTAAGCTAGGTTGCATGTCGTTACGGCTAGCTCCTTTTTGCTGTTCAAACTCCCATGTTTTAGTTAGCCAATTAATATCCTGCCATTTCATAGCGCATAAATCACCAATTCTAACAAAGGTTAATGAAATTAGTTTCAAAATTCTTTTATCATAAAAATAATTTGTATCATCGAGCTTATCAATATCATTCAATAGCTTGCCAAACTGTTCAGGCTCAGTAATTGCAGGCATGTTGATAGCCTTTGGCATAGGAAATAAGCCCTTTATATTGTTAGCAGGGTTGTATTCAATTAGCATGCTGGCTAGTGGTGTTTGAAGTATTGAATTTAATACTGATAAAACTCGAATAGCCTTATAAGGTCTTTCCTTATATATATCATTAATAAATTGATAGGTTATTTTAGTGGTTATGTCAGTAACAGGCATTTGACCTAATTTATCCCTGATAGGCTGGGTTAATCTATCATTACTTTTTAGTGTGGCATCTGCTAAACCTCTTTTATTTTCTTTATATATCCATTCATCAATAAAGTAATTAAGTGTAGTTTGGCGTTCTAAAAGCTTCTTTTGTTTTTCATTATCTCTATGTTGTAATGGATCAATGTCTTTAGCTAGTAATGCCATGTTGTTACGGTGCATTTCTTTAGCATCTGCAAGTGTAAGGGCAGGATAGTTGCCTAAGGTCATATAAGGGCGTTTAGCTGTAATTGGGTGAGTGTAACGGTGTCTAAAATCTGTAGTAGCATCTATACCGTTTTTATGAGGTCTAATTCTAACTTCAAGCCCTTTAAAGCCAGATACAGAAAAAATATTAACCTTTCCAGTCTTTAAACTGTCCTTGATTGCTTTATAAATTTGAGAGTCTAATTTGATTTCAAGTTTAGCCATGCTTTTAACCTTTTCTTGGTAGCCATTCTGGTAGCCATTTTGTAAATCTGGTAGCCATTCTGGTAGCCATTTCAAATGCTTAATAAAGTAGCTTAATGTTGTATCATGTTGTATATGATATCCCTAAAAGCTAATAATAACAAGGTTTCTAGCGAGTATTCATCAAAGAAGTGTGGGAAAATATTTTAATAAGTTGTAAATAATATGATAGAAAACACGACATTGCTTGTCGTGTTTTTTTATATCTCTATAGTTTTTTTAGTCATCAAAACGCATAATAATCTGTTATTAAACAGGGGTTTATAAATCTATTTGGTTGTACGTAATTAGCGCCATTTATTAATATTATAATGATTAAATTGGAAGTGTAGTGGTGAACTTATTGTTATTTGGAACCATGTTACTTGTCGCATTCATCATCGTAATGAGTGTGATTGGACAACGTCGTTTAGAGAATAAAAAAAACAAACCTGTGAAAGGTGACGATTTGCCCATCTGGCCATTTACTCCCATGCCCATTATGACGGATACCGAGGTTATATTTTTTAATAAATTGCAACAGGCTGTCCCTCAATATCTGGTGTTCGGTCAGGTTCAATTATCACGAGTTATTGAACCAAGCGAAGAGGCAGGAAGTGAGAGAGCCTTTTGGTTTAACCGAATATGCAGACAGAGTATTGATTATGTCTTGGTAGACCGTGATGCTCAAACAACACTTCTAGCCATAGAATTAGATGATTGGACGCATAACAGTAAGTCTAGAAATAGGGCAGATGAGAAAAAAGACAAAGCATTGGCGAGTGCTGGTATTCCTATACTACGTTTTCATGCAGAGCGTATGCCTAGTGTTGAGATTATTCGTAATGATATTGAGGTGGTATTAAATAAGTATTACGAATAATTTATATCACGCGAGAACTAAGCTGGAACTACTTATATTCAAACAAAGTATATTCCATGTTGCTTAATCTACTTATTTATCGGTTAGTTAAACGCTATTTATGTACTAAGACTTTCTATAAAAACTATTTGTTTTAATTTAAATTATATAAGCAAAAAGTTATTCCAATATTAAAGATCTATAAATTAATAATTTTTTTGATAAAAAGTTACTTTGTCTTATAAAGAGTTAACCAAATACAAACAGCCTGTTGCCAATCTTTGTTTAATATAAATAGGAGTAGTATTTAAGTTATATGTAAGCCATCACTACAAATACTACCTAGTTTAATCGATTCGTTAATGTAACATCATAAATAAAATTCTAGCAAATACCTATCCTAAAAGGACACGGCAATGAAAGACAATTTAGACCATTCAGACCCAGCCAAAAACATGTGCCCATTCGCTGGTAACGGCGGTGAACCACAATTTCAAGCTGATGACAGTGTGCCTAACTTAACCACCCAGCAAGGCGTGGTCATCTCAGACAACCAAAACTCTTTAAAACGTGACCCACGTGGACCTACCTTATTAGAAGACTTTGTACTACGTGAAAAAATCACCCATTTCGACCATGAGCGTATCCCTGAGCGTATTGTCCACGCGCGTGGTTCCGGTGCTCACGGTTACTTCGAGTTAACAGAATCTTTAGAAAAATACACCACCGCTAAAATTTTGACTGAAACTGGTAAACAAACGCCATTATTCACTCGTTTCTCAACCGTAGCCGGTAATAAAGGTTCAAAAGACACGCCACGTGATGTACGCGGTTTTGCGGTTAAAATCTATACGTCTGAAGGCAACTGGGATATTGTCGGTAACAATATGCCTATTTTCTTTATTCAAGATGCTATTAAATTCCCAGACCTTATTCATGCTGTAAAACCTGAGCCTGACCGTGGGTTCCCGCAAGCTGCTTCAGCACATGATACCTTTTGGGACTTTGTATCTCTAAGTCCTGAAACCTTGCACAATGTAATGTGGTTAATGAGTGACCGTGCATTGCCACGTAGCCTTGCCATGATGGAAGGTTTTGGTATTCATAGTTTTCGTTTATTAGATAAAGAGGGCAAGAGCACTTTTGTACGTTTCCATTGGAAGCCAAAACTAGGCGTACAGTCACTAACTTGGGATGAGGCTGTTAAAATCTCCGGTGCAGATCCTGACTATAATCGTCGTGATTTATTTGAGTCGATTGGCGCAGGTGATTTTCCAGAATGGGAATTCGGTGTTCAATTATTCACTGAAGAAGAAGCTGAGAAGTTTCAATTTGATCATTTAGACGCAACCAAACTGATTCCTGAAGAAATGGTTCCTGTTAAAATCATTGGTAAAATGGTTTTAAATCGCTATCCTGATAATTTCTTTGCTGAAACTGAACAGGTAGCCTTCTGTCCATCTCACTTACCACCAGGTATTGATTTTAGTAATGACCCGTTACTGCAAGGTCGTCTGCATAGCTATCTTGATACTCAGTTATCACGTTTAGGTTCGCCAAACTTTGCTCAGATCCCTATTAATGCGCCTAAATGTCCGTTTGCTCATAATCAGCAAGACGGTCACATGCAAATGCAAGTCCCTAAAGGTCGCACCTTGTATGAACCACAAAGCCTAGAGCCTAATAAGCCTCGTGCTAATGCTGATATCGGCTTTAAATCATTTGCAGAAAAATGTGATGATGGCGTTAAAGGACGCATCCGTGCTGAAAGCTTCGCCGATCACTATAGTCAACCGCGTATGTTCTGGCGCAGTCAAACAGAAGTTGAACAAAGTCACATTGTTGATGCCTTTACCTTTGAGTTAAGTAAAGTTGATACGCCGCACGTACGTACCCGCGTGCTTGCTCACCTGATAAACATTGATGAAGACTTAGCAAGTCGTGTGGCGAACAATCTAGGCATGGAGCTTCCTGAACCCGCTGAAAAACAAGCACCCGTTATCGATATGGAAAAATCAAAAGCGGTGCAAACAATTGGTATTACACCTAAGACTCTAAAAAGTCGACAAGTGGGTATCCTAGTTGGTGCTGGTTCAAGTAAAGAGGAAATTCAAAAGTTTGAAAATGCAGCTAAGGCGGCGGGCGCGATGGTTAAAATCGTTGCACCAACCAAAGAGGTTGTGCTCGATGACAACACACGTATTCAAGCTGATGAGATCATTCATGGTGCCCCATCGGTTATATTTGACGCGGTTGTCAGTATCATCATGCCAGATGTAGCCAAAAAACTTGCAACCCATGCGCCAGCACTAGATTGGTTTACAGATGCCTTTAACAACTTTAAAGCAATTGCCTATTGCCCTGCGACTGAAGAATTCATCTTAAGCAAACTGCCCGTTAAGAAAGATGAGTTTGTAACGCCGCTTGATGATGTTGATGGCTTTATTGAAAATGCTAAGACACGACTATGGGCACGTACGCCACAGGTTCGTGATCCTGCATAGTTAAGTATTTATTAGAATTAGGCTTAGTATAAAGCTAAATAAAACGGTTTAGATTAAAATACCAGTCATATTATTATGGCTGGTTTTTTTATACTTAAATGCTCTGTCATAATATAAAAGTTTTAACCCCTAAAATAATATCAATAATAAATCTTTATATATAGAGATTAATAGTTAACCTTTAATAACATCAAATACCAAGGTAAACCTATCTAAATTAAATTTTATTCATTTCCCATTAGGGTTTGCTGTAATTTTGCTTCAAAGGTGTTTATCACCACATGTAGTTGAGACTAATAAATCAACGGTCAATCGTTTACCATGTTCACAAATTCTAACCGTGATTAAGGAAGCTATAAATTTTTGAAAAACAGAACGTAAAGAGCGTACCGTAACTGGCAAAAATGTAGCTGCTGCTGTATTGTTCTGGCCCGCATAAATTGGGACACATCAAAATACTGAAGAAGCTATAGAAGCTGTTGACGAACGTCAAGATAATTTGAATAAGCTGTATCAACATAAAAACTGTTCATAGTATTCTTTAAATAATAAGCTTAGTTAATTAAATATTAGATTTCCAATATGGTTGTCAATTAATGATGCGCGAAGATAATCAAGAAGTTTCCCTCAATGATTGAGGAGGTTGCTGCAACAGAAAATTCTAAGAACCTAGTTTTAAATAGATACCTAGATAATTAACGCAAAAAAACCACATAGCCCTTAAAGTGTGGATTATCTTGTAAATATTCTGCTCCATGCCATTCACCACCTTCGATAATACCAACTTTAAAATCAAACGGTAAATACTTTAGCTTTTTTAAATAGCGGTCATAATTCGATAGAGTGGTTGTGCCTTGATAGGTCTGAACCACCAATTCATCAACCGTATGATTTAGTTGCTTAAATTGAGCTTCTTCTGCTTGATTCGACCAATCAAGTAATCCCGTTACGCTTAACTGGTATTGAGCTGGCAACTGTTTGCGAATATCAGCTAAAAGTTTGGCATACTTATCTAGTTTGTAGGTCGGAGCGTCGTAGTCAATTTGGATGCCCACGACCTGATTTCCTGCCCGTTGCCATTTGTCAAGGCGATGAATTAACTGTGTCATAACCTCACCAGACCACTCTCTACTGGTCGCACGATAAACCAGCCAGATCTTTCTACCTTTTAAGGTGCGTACCCCTAACCCTTGAGATGTTAAGGTTGCCTGAGCGTTATTCTGCAAACTATTATTAGCTTTGAAGTGATAATAGGGAAGGTCATTTGGTCGGATTTCGCCTTGTAATAGATATAGCGTACGAGCCTGACTTATCTTTGCAGCATCTCTAGGTGGTGTCCATATCCAAAACTGATCATAATGCTTTGCTTTAACCGTATCGGTATTAATAGCATTCTTTATAACAGCATCTTCAGTATTAGATGAGTTATTAACTGAGTTATTAGATGAATTGCTTATACCTTGGGCATTAGAAGCCTTATTGCTAAAATACCCAACAACCATAAAAATTATTAGCAAAACACTAAGTAACAATAAAACTTTAGACTTATGCTCGACTATTATCAAAAAAATAATCCTTTGGGTTTACCAATAATATTTTTGGTTTTGAGCCCAGCTTGTATTTTTGAAGTCTGATTTTAAACGCTTAAACCAAGCTTTACGGACTGAAATATCTACCTCTTCATCGCTACAATGGTTATTACCGGAGCTGGCAAAACAACCTAGGGCACGATGTAGGGCATAAGCTGACAGTTCGTCTTTTTTATTAGTCGCGAATATGGATTTATACATATCCAATCGGTTCAGTTTCCTACCTTTGAAACGGTTTGGAATATCTCCTAAGTAGGGATAACGGTAGTTCGAGTGAGTTGCATAAGAAATTTGATAGTCTTTATCATAATCTTTAAAATGATAAACAATATCTGAGTCACGTATAAATTCAGCTAGGCAAATATTTTGGAGTCGGTCTTCTGGGTCTTGTTTAAGATTGATAACGGTTGTGGTTAAATCTTGACAGTTTATATTGCTACTAATATTTTTACCTTGCCAATTAAAATCACTGAATCTAGGCATATACCATAAAGTTTCGTCCTCACTGTCATAGCCTAAATATTGTTGATAGTTTTTAGGTAAGTAGTGTTTATACTTCAAATAATCGGCATAACGTCCATGCAGTAATGATTTTGATAGTAAAGCATAACGAGCTTCTGCACCTATAATATCAGTGGCTGGATAGCTATTAGCAATTTGTTGTAGTAGTTCAGAATCTGCAGAATATTTTATTATTCGCATTTTTAATGTTTTTGATTTTATAGACGCCTTATTGCCAAATAATTCACTGTATTCATTGGTAAGATCCGCTTGTAAAACGATGGCAAGGTCTGTCAATCTGTCCTGAAATGGCAGTTTGGGGAGGTGGTGTAACTGGTTCCAGAGTTGATTTGCTTTATCTGCGCTACCCAATTCCTGCAATGCTCGCGCTTTTAAAGCATATTGACTAAACTCAGCATATGACATATTACCTTTAGGTGTATCAGTAGGAAGATAATTTAAGGCACGTCTTGGGTTATTTTGTTGCACCATATAATAGGTAGCCCTTAAATAACGGTAAAGATCCATCCGGTCTTTAAATTTGGGTTTTAATTGTTCAATATCATTAAGTCTTAATGGTTTTATTGAAAAAAAGCTATCTTCAGGTCTTAGTCTATATAAAGCAAAACTTGTAATTAAAATTGGGTCTTCTAGTTTATTAATATCTAAGGGTTTATCGTAATTTAAAAAAAAGACTCTACGTTCTATCTCTTCAGGTAATAACCGACTATTTAGATTAAATAGTTTTGACTTTGGATGGTTTATTTGCCATTCAATTTCATCTATCAATTGATCCTGTTGTCCCGTTAACCAATAAAGTCGGCGTTGTAAACCACGCGCTGAAGCCACATGATGCCCATCTCTAAAACTATCAAGGTAGTTATCAATTGAATTTTGCGTTGTCGCTATTACTTTAGGATCAACTCTTTCAGGCTTATAATTATAGTCCTCGGATCCTTGTCTAAACATGCGATTAATACCTGTACGAATTAACATATAGCTGGAAGTATCAATCAACCAAGACAGACCAGGATTGTTATTAGTCTTTAACAAAGACAAACTGCGATAAATTGTCTGAGCACTGTAAAAATCTGATGGTTTCCCCAAATAGAATAACTGATTGGCCATTATGTAATCTGCATAAGGCTGAGCATGGATAGACCATTTTATGGGGAAACTGACGTCATTAACTACTAATGCTTCATGATTAAAGGAATCTGCACACTCACTTCTAATGGCTTGACGAAATTGTAATAACTGCTGTTTTTCTTTTACTGTTAAGCTTGGATCAACCTCTAGCGCATTCTTAAGTGCATCAATACCCGTATAGAAGCTATTACAATATTCGGCATAATGGCTGGTTTCTGATTGAGCCAAAAAACTTTGCTTAGGATTTTTGGCTATATTTACCGCTGAGCTCTTTAAAGTATTAAGACGTAAAGGATAGTCATATACATATCTATTATAAGAGTCTTCAAAGTCTGTGGTATCAAAATAAATTAATCCTTTATCCGCAAGTAATAAATATAGGTTGGCTTGGGTGTCATTACCAGTATCAAGCGTAGGGAAGTTAATCTTACACTCATTATAGATACGATTATCCAATGAAAAATTAGAACCACAATATTCACCACCTCCAGCATTAGAGCTTATCGGAATTCCTATTAGACTGCTTGATAAAGCGGTTAAAATTAATACATTAGTTTTGGCTTTATATAAAGGACTAAAAGCGGTTTTTAAACGCTCTACCATTTGATTCATGAGCTATCCATTGAATACTCTGTTTGTTATTAATTGGAATCATATCAGGGTTTTGTTTTAAAAACTGAATTTATATAACCTTGATGTCAATCTTCTTATAGTAGTAACAGATAGGTACAAAATTGCAGTCATACTGTGATATGAATGATTTTTAGACATTTTGTCTTCATAGTTTAATTCTTCATACCTTTAATCATCCCATTCAGGCGTATAATTTGGATGTTCAATTTTACGTCCATCACGACGCGATAGTTTATTAATCTTTTGGATATCATCATTGTCTAGTTGTACGTTTAGTGCATCAAGATTTCCTTGCAAATGTGAAGCGGTACTGGTTTTAGGAATAGCAATACGGTTTTTATCCGATAAAATCCAAGCCAGTGATACTTGAGCAGGATTGATATTGTGTTTGTCTGCAATTGCCTTAATCGTATCGTGATCAAACACATCACCACGCGCTAATGGTGAATAGGCGGTTAGTGGAATATGGTGATTATTCATAAAGGTTTGCAGGGTATCTTGATGAATAAATGGATGAAATTCTACCTGATTTACCGCAATAGGCACATCGCTATATTTTTTGGCTTCAATTAATAATTTGATATTAAAGTTTGAGACACCGATATGACGGGTTAGTCCTTGATGCTGCATCTCTGCTAAAGCTGGCATGGTCTCTGATAACGGAACACGAGCGTCCGGCCAATGCAGAAGTAATAAATCGACATAGTCCACGCCCAGTTTTTCTAGTGAGGTATGTACCGACTTTACCAAATTCTGTGGTTCAAAGCGCATATCATCAGGGAAGACTTTAGTGGTTAAAAAATATTTATCTCGAGAAACACCTGATTTCTTGAGTCCGGCACCTACTTGTTCTTCATTATGATATGCCTGAGCCGTATCAATATGTTCATAGCCCATTTGTAGCGCCTGACAGACGATGTCTATACAGTTCTGATCAGTGGTCTGCCATGTGCCAAACCCTAAGGCAGGAATATAAGCTTGACCGACGGTACGAGTTTGATAATTTTTAATGAAATTCATAAGTTATCCTTTTTATACGCTTATTCATATGTTCTTATTTAAGTTCTACTCATTCTATTAGTAGAATATCTTTAAATATTTTCAGCTTTTATCTATTTCTATTACTTATTTAAGCTATTACTAATATAAGCTTTTAACAATATAAGCTTTTAAAAATATAAGTGGTTTGTAATATAGATTATTTGCAATATTAGTTATGACAAATAATGGCTTTATCAGTAACAGTTGATATGCTCTATTATAAGAAAAACGTCATACTAATATGTAGATGAGCGTTATGAGATTAATTTTAAAGCGTAAGATTATGTAAGGATAATAAGATGAAAGTTATATTGATTACTGGGTCTACTGATGGCATTGGCAAACTAACTGCAATTAAACTAGCGCAAGCGGGTCATCAACTATATTTGCATGGACGTGATCGCATTAAACTTGATGAGGTTATCGCAGAGATAAAATCGACAACTAGCAATAATAATATTGATGGATTTATTGCTGATTTGTCTAATATGCAGTGAAATTTTTGACCCTTAGTCATTCTAAGTAAGAGCCGTTAATTATTAAAAGTCACAATATATTGGATAAAATAGCCGCCCTGAGAACGGATTAAGCAAAGCACTGCTTAACTTCGAGCATAGCTCTCGTCTTGCGCTCGGGCAAAGCAATGCTTTGCTATATCCTCGCTCACGTTCGCAAGGCGAGAGCTGTGCTCGAGTTATGCTGTCGCTAAAATCGCCCTAGACGTTGTTACAAACCTAGCTAAGGTTCAATACGCTTCGGACATTAACTTCGGTGTGTGCCTAGTTTGGAACACAGCTTTGATTAATTGGTAGCTATCAGCAGTCCTAATTAATCAATTTTGTACAGCCACTAATCTTCTAATAGATAATAGTTTGAAATAACGGTGTTATGTTTGCTTAAAGATATATTAACGATTAACCTTGGTTTTAGTTTGTCATGTCATGATTGGCTTCTGCATCATGAGTCAGATCGTTATTCGTTTCACTACTTTCAATGACCTGATTATTATCATTAGGTTCGCCAGATACCGCATTAGATGAAGCCGTAGCATTAGCTATATGAGCACAATCCTGTTGTTTCATCTGAGGGTCTTGTTCATAACGTGTATTAATCACACTGACACCTTCTGAAAAGGCCTGTAGATAATCGTATTCTTCTAGTGAAGTAAATTCACTATCATTTAAGCCTCTTTGTTCTCTTTCTTTATATTCAGCTTCATTGATATCACCACAAGCTAGCTTAGTTTGGGTTTCCATACCATGTCTTACAATGTTCTGATAATCTGCATCTCTACTAGACTCATCGGTATTTTCAGCAATTGTTGACGCATCTGGTGATGTGACAATGCCTTGCCCTGTAATTCCTTGAGCTTCTGGAGATTCAGGTGGTAAAGGCTCATCTGCATCACATGCTGTTAATCCCGTCATCAACAAAGAGCACGTTAATATCATTATTGACGTGTTATTTTTTAGCATAACTAGTACCTTATATGATTAAAATAAATGAAAGGGTGATACGGACATGTTTATGCTCAAAGTCATTATATACATACCCATACATATGATTTAAAACACTAACGGACTTTATTTTAACGAACTTTATTTTTCAACTTTTAATACCAACTGTTGTCTGTTTAAAAGACTCATAGGTAGTTACATCTATATAAAAACGCAATATACTTAAATAAATACATTCATACCGTTAGTTATACTTTAACACTAAAGCTGGCTTTAGATAAGAGTGAGTATAGTAAATCATACAATATGGGGATTTATAGGGTTTGAATTTAAAGATAACCCTTTAGAGGTCAGATTAGAGGTAGTTTATCGGAGTTTAAAATATTATAAACAGATGAATATTTGAACGATGTGAGTAAGAATTTAGAACTTTTATTATATTAAGTACGAGTACGCGGTATGATTTTAAGTAGCGGCATATAAGATTAATGAGTACAAACTAATAGTTAGCACACAAAGAAAAACCCCGATAAACACTACGTTTGATCGGGGTTTTACTAAATTACTGAATATGGTGGGCCGACCGCGACTCGAACGCGGGACCAATTGATTAAAAGTCAACTGCTCTACCAACTGAGCTATCGGCCCTGAGAGACGTTAAAAAATCGTATACGATTTTAGTCTCGCAAGAGAAAATTCCTTAAAGGGGATTTTCTAAAGAGGTTACTACAAAACTTGTTTCATCCCGAGCGCAAGGAAGATTCTTTAAATAGAATTTCCAAAAAACTCGATATCCAAACTAGGTTTGCAGGTTACTGCAAGAGAAAATTTTAAATAAAAACTTTCCTAAAAATTTAACAAAAATGGTGGGCCGACCGCGACTCGAACGCGGGACCAATTGATTAAAAGTCAACTGCTCTACCAACTGAGCTATCGGCCCTGAGAGACGTTAAAAAATCGTATACGATTTTAGTCTCGCAAGAGAAAATTCCTTAAAGGGGATTTTCTAAAGAGGTTACTACAAAACTTGTTTCATCCCGAGTGCAATGAAAATTCTTTAAATAGAATTTTCAAAAAACTCGATATCCAAGCTAGGTTTGCATATTACTGCAAGGTAAAACTAAACAATTTTTTGTTAGTTTCTAACCTTAAACTTAACTATCAAACAGTTTAAAAATACGCTAAAGAAGTTGCTGTACCTCTTTAACGTGAGAGCACATTATACGCATCATAACTAAGAATGCAAGTCTAAATTTATTTTTTTTATTAGCAATCAGCGCTGTTAGCGATCATCAAAAAGTGACATATTTTAGTCAATAAATGGAATCGACATTAGACTTAATCTCTTGAGAGCGCTTCAACAGGATTCAGTTTTGCTGCATTACGAGCAGGGATAAACCCAAAAATAACCCCAATCAATGTCGAGCATACAAAGGCAGCAATAATTGAGGTAGGGGAGTAAATAACGCTAAAGCTATCAGAGCCAATACTATTGATACCTTCACCAATGGCAAATGCCAATAAAACGCCTAATCCACCCCCAAGTATACACACCAATATCGCTTCAATTAAAAACTGCTGCATAATATCGCTTTGACGCGCACCTACCGCCATGCGTACGCCAATCTCATTGGTACGTTCAGTTACGGATACCAACATAATATTCATAACCCCGATACCACCCACTACTAGTGAGATAATAGCGATAGACGATATCAATAGCGTCATGGTAGTTGTGGTTGACTCAATCGTTTGGCGAATTGAATCAGAATTTCGGGTTCTAAAGTCATCAGTGCCATGCCGGCTTTCGATGAGTTCTGAAATGGCGGTTTCAGCCACACTGGTCGACACATCACTATTTATCAACACTACAAACTGCTCAATCGTATTGCCGCCAATCATACGAGACATCATCGTGGTATAGGGCATATAAATAGTTGGCGTATCAGTAGAGCGCCTAAAGCTTGAGTCATTTTCTTCTAATACACCGATGACTCTTCCAGGTACATTGCCGATAAGTAATACTTCGCCAATAGGATTTTCAACGTCTGCAAAAAACGTGCTTTTTGCATTATTATCTATAATCAAATCTTGAGTTCGTGATGAAATGCTATCACTCTCAAAAGATTGACCTATCGCCAAAGTTTCGCCTGTAACTTCTAAATAATCCTCACCAACACCGCTGATACTTGCTGAAGATTCTATATTTCTATAGCGTACGCTTGAGCTGGTATCTAATTGAGGACTTACACTAGCGACATAAGGTTGATTGGCGACCGCTTGTGCATCTTCAGGAGTGAGATTGTCATCGTAATATTGACGTCTGGGGTCACCATAGGGGTAGCCACCCAACACGGTAATGGTATTGGTACCTAAAGAGCTAATGTTGGATAGGATTTTTTGCTGAGAGCCTTGACCTAAACCTACGACAGAGACGACAGAGGCGATACCGATAATGATACCTAGCATCGTTAATATAGTGCGCATTTTATGGGCACGCATTGCTAGTACAGACATTCTAAATGCTTCTGACAACCTATCTATAAATGAGCCAATACGACTTTTTTGCTTTTTATGTAAGATGCTAGAAGGGCTGTCGACATTCGTGTTTTGCGCTAAACGACTTAATTGCTCATTGCGATAATCGGCGATGACACGGCCATCTTTTAATTCAATAACGCGTTCTGCTTTTTCGGCAATACTGGGATCGTGGGTCACCATAATGATGGTATGACCTTGCGCGTTTAAATTTTTTAAAATCTGTAAGACATCTTGCCCCGATTTACTATCTAAGGCACCCGTTGGCTCATCGGCAAGGATAACATCACCGCCATTCATAAGCGCCCGAGCAACAGACACACGCTGCTGCTGACCACCTGACAATTGGTTGGGTCGATTTTGGGTTTTATCGCTCAAACCTAGATCGGTTAATAATTGTTCAGCACGCTCTGATCTAAGTTTGGTATCCATGCCTGCATAAACGGCGGGCACAGCCACATTGTCTTGTGCGTCAATATCACCCAATAAGTGATAGCGCTGGAAGATAAAGCCAAAATGCTCACGGCGCAGTTTGGCTAACTCATCAGCATCAAGTTGGTTAACCGATTTACCAAAAATAAGATAGTCACCACTAGACGCTTTATCTAAGCAACCTAAAATGTTCATCAAGGTCGATTTACCAGAGCCTGATTGTCCAATAATAGCGACCATCTCACCTTGATTAATAGTAAGGTCAATGCCGTGTAATACTCGAATGGTCTGCTCACCGGCAGGAAAGTCCCGAGTGATATTGGTAAGCTGCATGATAGGATTGCCTTTAGCGGTGCTCTCACTATTGCCACTGCCTGGGGTGCTATGATTAGACACTTCAACAGGGGAATTAGCCGGTTCCGCTGTACTCGCTAGAGGTTGGTCAATATTAATCATATCAAATCTTCAATAAAATCGGTTATAGCAAGCGTTATTTATGTGGTTGTTTATATACGCGGTGGCCCACGCGGTGTTTTACTCGTAGATCCTTTTTGACCACTACCTTCACCGATAATTACGGTCTCTGCTTGTTCAACACCGCTTAATATTTGCGCATTGACTCGGTTATCGATACCCACTTCAACCACTCTGTTTTCAACACTGCCATCATCATGTAATACACGGACGTAATGACTATTAGCATTAGGTTTGGCACCAATTTGTTCTGCGTCAAGGTTATCATCACTTTTGTCAGCACTTTTATCAGCGCTTTTATCAGTAGGCGCATCGGCTGGATTAGCTGTGGGCTTATCTCCATCAGCGTTAGCAGTTTCTCTCGGAGTTCGAGGCGGTAATCCTGTTTTAATAGCAGCAGAAGGCACTAATAAGGCGTCACTGGCTTTATCTATCACAATGTACACTTGCGCGGTCATATCAATACGAAAACTACGATCAGGATTGGGTACTTCGATATAACCAATATAATAAATTGCAGAATCGGTAGAGCTGGTGCTACTGATTTCTTCCGGGGCCGGTTCGATAGCAGTTAATACCGCATCATATTTTTTATCGGCATCACCTATGGTGTTAAAGTAAACTGGCATACCAGCTTTAACATTAATAACATCAGCTTCAGAGATTTGCGCATTGATACGTACGGTAGATAAGTCAGCTAAAGTGACAATAGTGGGGGCAGTTTGGTTGGCGTTGACCGTTGCGCCTTGTTCTGCTTCAACAGCGACCACGGTGCCATCCATAGGTGCACGAATAGTGGTATATCCCAAATCGGTCGTAGCAGTGTCTAAATTGGTTTGTGCTTTACGAATGTCAGCTTCACTGCTTACAATATCAGATTGGGCGGTTATTAAAGCTGCTTGCGCGGTTTTGATAGCGGCTTTGGCACTATCTACACTTGCTTGCGCAGTTTCAACAGTCGTTCTTGCGGTATCAACTTGTTGCTCGCTAATAGCATTGATCGCTAATAACGGGCGCAACCTATCATAGTCGGATATGGCTTGTTTAAGATTGGCTTGACGACTGGCAAGATCCGCTTGAGCACTTTGTAAATCGGCTTGACGACTTATATAGCTGGCTTTGGCACTTTGTAGCGCAGCTTGGCCTTGCTCTAAAGTAGCTTGCTGATTTGAAAGATTATTTTTTTGAGCCACTTGGTCAATCTGGGCAATTAAATCCCCTTTTGTAACCTCATCACCCACATCAACATATAACTTAGTTATTTCTCCTGAAACCTGTGCGCCAACATCAACCGTGTTTAAGGCTTTAATTTTACCCGACGCCATCACGTTACTTTCAATATCGCCAATATTTGCAGTGGCAGTGATATAGTTTGGAGTTTCTTCTTTGGGCTTAAACTTGTTATATAAAAATAGCGCCAGAGCAAGGATAACCAGCCCTATAAGGCCCCATTTTATGAGAGCATTGCGGTTTATACGATTTGAATTTAGTACCATACTACCGTCCAAAACCTATTTTTGAATTAATATAGTAAGCAAACAACTAAAAGGTTACGGGGTTAACATCGTTAAGCCTACGTGAACAGTAGTTGCACTCGGTTGCCTTGTCACCATTTTAGACTTCTTAAACTATAATACCTTATTGTGGCACAAAGATTAGGACATAAAGTTTAAGAAAAGTTACCAAAATTAATTTATTAAAAGCAATAGGATAGGACAAAAATTTAATTAATAATGTTTGAAAGTTAAACTGTAGGAAAGGTGCTATAGGAAAAGGTACTAATTGAATTAAGAAAAGAGTTACTCGGAATAATTATTTGGTATTGTATGTTATTAACGCTTTAGTGAAACAACTTATATCCACTAACTCTTAAAGCAGCTTGCAATAGTAGCTCCCAGGCAGGCTGGCGAATGACGCCTTTTACTGCTTTATCACATTGATATAATAAGTCTGGCCAATCGGAAATACTTTGAGGGTTTTGACGACGGCAGGCGGCTTGATATACAGACTGTTTGCTACTCCATATACCTAGCTCTCTTGGATTTTCACCACTTAACAGCTGCATAATAAGACGCATGTCTTTACTGACCGCCCATAATACCAATGGGGTAGGTTCTTCTGTACTTTTAAGCTGTTCTATAATGCGTACAACCTGCGAGGCATTACCGGATAACATAGCATCTGACAAATCAAAGACAGTGTACTGACCACCACTGACAAGCGCATTCTGTAGTGCATCAACATCAACGGTGACAGGTTTGATAGCTTGAATATCGGGCTGTGAAGTATTTGCGCCATTTGAATTTGAGTTGATAGATTGGTCAGATGGGGTAGCGTCTGTCATTGCTCCAGACTGCTCTATTTGCGCCGCTATTTGAGGCGCAAACAAATAGGACAGACGCCACAAAGCTTGATAAGCACTGAGCAGATGGTGTTCTGTTTGTACCATTAAAAATTGCCAAGCGTCTGGCGTTAAGTTTAACCCTAAAAGATGCGCATGTACTGACAAGATTAGTTGACGCTGATTTTCATTGTAAAGATTACAATCAATGATATTGCCATACTTAGCAAACGGCGCAAACCATTTGCTACTTTGAGAACGATTGTCGACTTTAGCGGTTAACCATAATACACAGTTTTGATTGGTACCTGAATTTGCTTCAATGGCAAAAGATTCAAGCTCACTTTGAATGTGTTTGTCAGGTTTGTGATTGCCTGTGACAATAACGGCGGTAGCATCATCAAACAGCGACAAACTATTCAATTCAGTCAATACATCTTGCCACGTCTTAGCCGATACCAGCTCAATACGCTGAATAGATAAGTTTTGACTGCGCCAAATGGGGCGCATCGCATCAGCTAACCACTGATGTAAAAGCGGCTCATCGCCATGTGCTAGCCAAAGACCTGAGACATTAACATCAGCAGGCTTGCCTTGTTTTAATTTGGTATAGACGTCTAAAAATGAACCTTTCATAGATTATTGTGTACGTATAGGTGGACAAGTATGGCCTATTATGGGCTAGGTGGAGTGGATTCTATAAACCCTTTGTCATTTATATTACCAGACGAAGAGTCGGGGTCTTGACTTAAAACGCTCGACGAGTCAGTGTTTGGTACAGCTTTTGGCGCAACCCTCGGTAAGCTCAACGCCACATACTGATCAACGATACGCTGTGCCATGCTCTCGTACAGCCAATACTGAATTTGCTCACCTTGTTTGTCATCTATACTAACGGAGGCTTCGTCAAATTGATAACTGCGCTCTACCTGTATGTTATTTTTAATGATAACTGGTTTGCCAGTTTTGCTTTGGTCGCCTTCCGTGTTCATTAAAGTTCTATAAACCACATCAGCCGATAGTACTAATCTGATTTCGGTTAAAACCCCAACCAGCTCGTAGCGTTTAAAACTCAAGTTGTTTACTTCAATAGACCCCGTGTAAAGGTTATCGCTGTTATTAATCTCAAGGTTAATGTCATCAATAACATCAATACCTACAGAGTGTAATCGCGCTTGTAAAGGAAGCTTTAAGCCCAAACTATTGGCATCATTCCCAATTTTTAAGACAGTATTACCAACTGCATAGCTCATCTGAGAGTCATAACCTCGTAGATGAAAGCCGCAGCCGCTATATAATAATGGAGAGACGAGTAGCGCCCCTATCAAGCCATACGCCGCTAAGCTTTTAAGCTTAGCAGCTCTATTTTGAATGTGTGAGGATAAGTTAGACATTTTTAACTCACCACAACAATATTAACGAGTTTGTTCGGTACGACAATCTCTTTTTTTATATCGCCAGTTAAGTATTTAGCAACGCTTTCAACCGCTTTGGCTTGTGCCTTAAGATATTCAGCATCACTGTCTGGAGCCACCTCCATCTTCCCGCGTACCTTACCGTTAACTTGAATCACCATGGTGATGGTATCTTGTACCAAGGCAGATTCATCTAAACTAGGGTAAGTCAGAGCTTGAGTATCAACGCCCAGCTTTTCAAGAATATGTTCTGAAATATGAGGTGCATAGACCGATAAGATGATGAGTAGCGCTATCAATGCTTCATGTTGTACCGCCATTGCTTCGGCATTAACTTGCTTATTCTTTGAGATAAATGAACTGAGCTCATTAGCAAGCTCCATCAAGCTTGAAACAGGCGTATTCAAGGACAAACGGTCACCAAGATCATTATCAATTTTGGCAATGACTTCATGTGTCTTACGGCGTAAGTTTTTGGCATTACTATTTAACTGTGCTTTATCTATTTCACTCACTTTTGGCAATTCAGCAACCGTCAGCTCATTATCAGATAACGCATTCATGTGATCTTGAGCCGAACGCCATACTTTTTTCAAAAAGTTGTAAGGGCCTTTTAATGAGTCATCTGACCATTCGAGGGTTTGATCAGCTGGAGCTGCAAATAAGGTATATAATCGCACGGTATCCGCACCATATTCATCAATGGTAGTTTGAGGATCAACACCATTATTTTTTGATTTTGACATCTTCTCGATTTTGCCAATGGTAACAGGCTTACCATCTGATTTTAAGGTAGCGTTAACAGGCTGTCCACGCTCATCTACACTGATGTCGACATCATCTGCAAAGTAGTAAGTCTTACTGCCATCATCATTGTCTCGATATAGCGTACCTGCCAGTACCATACCTTGAGTTAATAGATTTTTGAATGGCTCATCACCTGATACCAAGCCCTCATCACGCATCAGCTTATGATAAAAACGGGCATACAGCAGGTGCATCACCGCATGCTCAACCCCGCCCACATATTGGTCGACAGGCAGCCATTTATCAGCGGCAGACTTATCAACCATTTGCGTGTCGTCATTCGGGCTGGCAAAACGGGCGTAGTACCAGCTCGATTCCATAAAGGTATCAAACGTATCAGTTTCGCGCTCGGCAGGACCACCGCATCTAGGACACGTTGTGTTCACAAATTCAGGCATGTTTTTGAGTGGGTTACCACGGCCATCAGGTACAACATCAGTCGGTAATTCAATGGGCAAATCTGACTCTTCTACAGGCACATTACCGCAGTACTCACAGTTAATCATTGGAATAGGGCAGCCCCAGTAGCGCTGACGTGATACCCCCCAGTCTCGCAAACGATATTGGATTTTACGACTTGCAAGATTTTGTGGCTCAAGCTTTGCAAGCATGGCTTCAAATGAGCCATCAAAGTCTAAGCCATCAAATTCACCAGAGTTGACCAATTGACCACGTTCGATATACGCGCCCTCATGGTCAGATGGGGTTTGAATAACAGTTTTGATAGGTAAATTGTATTTGGTTGCGAACTCATAATCACGCTCATCATGAGCAGGTACTGCCATCACAGCTCCAGAGCCATAACTCATCAGCACATAGTTGGCAACCCAAACAGGAATCTCTTTCCCTGTTAAGGGGTGCGTCACGGTTAGACCAGTATCCATACCTACTTTTTCAGCTTTGGCTAAATCGGCTTCAGCAACAGAGCCTTTTTTGCATTGTTCACAGAATTCAGCAATTTTTGGATCTTTTTCTGCCGCAAGTTTTGCCAAACGGTGCTCAGCTGCGACCGCAACATAAGTCACACCCATCAAGGTGTCAGGACGGGTAGTGAATACATTAAGCGTACTGTCATCATCTCTATTATTGTAAGGAAAGTGAACTTCCATACCTTGGCTACGCCCAATCCAATTGCGCTGCATGGTGATTACGTCACTTGGCCACTGACCTTCAAGCTTATCTAAATCATCTAAAAGCTCATCAGCGTAGTCTGTGATTTTGAAGTAATACATTGGAATATCGCGTTTCTCAACAGGTGCGCCACTTCGCCATCCTTTGCCATCTATAACTTGTTCGTTAGCAAGTACGGTATTGTCAACTGGGTCCCAGTTTACCGTGGCAAGCTTTTTGTATACCAAGCCTTTTTTATATAACTGTAAAAAGAACCACTGCTCCCAGCGATAATATTCTGGCGTACAGGTTGCAAATTCACGCGACCAATCGATAGACAACCCAAGCGTTTTGAGCTGACCTCGCATGTTGTCTATATTGTTAAAGGTCCATTTAGCAGGTGCCACTTGATTGGCGATGGCCGCGTTTTCTGCAGGCATGCCAAACGCATCCCAGCCCATAGGCTGTAATACTTCATCACCTTTTAAGCGATAATACCGACTGAGTACATCTGAGATGGTATAGTTCCGAACATGTCCCATGTGCAGTTTGCCGCTAGGGTAGGGGAACATAGATAGCATATAACGGGTATTGGCATCTTCGCTAACGTCATTACTCACCTCAAAGCGCTTGTCAGCAGCCCATTTGGCTTGTTGTTCGGCTTCGATTTGCTGCGGATGGTAATGGTTGGGGTTGGACGCTGAATCAAGTTGTTCAGGTGTTACAGTGTTACTCATAGTCGGCTCTATATTAAATGGTTTCTTTAAAAAATGCTGTAAGCGTCACGAATAAACGCTTAATAAATCAGGATAAAATTTAGATAAGATAGGATAGCGTAAATTGGCATAAATTGCGATGGGGGGCATCTGATATATTCAGCAATAGCGGTGTTATCCAACTTGTCTGTTATTGCTCTGTCATATAGTGACTATCTATAATATGTCGCTTTATAATAAGTAGCTTTACAATAGGCAGCTATTTCTCGCTTTACGCTTGTAGTTAGCGGTTTGGGTGGCACAGCGCCTAAACACAATGGTGTTCCATCATTCGAGCGACTCCCCTTGTGCAAGGCGCTGTTAGCCACCCAATCCACTAAGCTACCGCTACAATCGAGGCTAAAAAGCCCGCTCGGTTAAGTGTGTTTTATAGTGAGCTTTGGGTTTACGTTGGTTGAAAATAAATATAAAACCGTAAAGTATACAGTATGTGAAAATCACTGTTATTCTAAGAATGATTTTATTGTTTACTGAACCACAAAATTGAGTTCGATTTTTCTAATATTAGTACCATCAAGTGGTGTTAAAGGGCTTGATTTATAGATAGCTTCTTCAACTGAACGTTTTAGAGCCTCATCACTTGTATGTGCTATAACACTTAATACGTCTCCTTTATTACTAACGTCAATAGTTACAGATACTTTAGACCCTTCACTATATAAGGGAGGATCCCAGAATCTAACGATAAGTTTCGCTAGGTCTGTAACGATATCGGAATCCCTTGAATGGTTACTATCTTTATTATTTTTATTCAACCCAGTGTTTGGACCAGCGTTGGTGTCTATTCGTTCAAATGTATTATCAACCTTGCTGGCAGTCTCTTCAGCTTGCGCATGAATATTAGTTAATAATCCAATAGAACATAATAAGCTTGTGATTAAAGTTTTAGAGATAAAGCTCTTATTAGTGTTAATATTTAACATAATTATTGGGCCTAATCATCTAAGGTAAAGATGATTTTATAAAATTGGTAAATTACTTAGTTTATATAATCTGATAATGATTTTATCATTTGTGGAATCAATAAGTTTAGTTTGATTCTTATAGTGTCAGTATCATTAAGTTGAAAGAGTTAATGAATAATTCAATATTCTTATGTCTATAAAGAGTAAGATAAATATAATTTCTCATGATAATAAATTTTATTCATTATATATATCTTTACTTGTCTATTTAGAATATGACTACAACGTTTGAACGATATTACAGTTCCTTATAGTATATTTTAAGATTTCAATAAACTATCTAAGAATATTGAGTGAAGATTTATGATAAAAAGTATTATTAAAAATTCAGTAAATGAGATAACTAATGTGTTCAAAAATAATAATACACAAAAGTGATATGAGTTGCTAAGAAATTCAAATCTACCAGATGTTGCGCTCTTAGAATGCGAAGGAAATGCAGAGTTCTATAAAAAGAACTATAGTGCTTCATTCAATTTTATGATCAAGCCTATCCAAAAGAAAGCTATCTACCTGAATACTGTCGTCATAGATTAGCTCTGCATTCACTAGATGACAATAAAAGTATAAATCAAGAAAGCAGAGATTAAAGTATTGTTTCAATAAGTTGTAATGCCTTAGTAAGTGTCAAATTAATATGGGCTGTATAGAATTGGTTAATTAGGACTTCAAAAAGTTATTGAACTATGACTATGCTTTAAAGAGCCAACTAGATAGCTATCTGATTCACCATTATTTTAAACAATCGGCGTATTGAATTCATAAGCCATTCATACTACAGCTGGATTAGAGCTTTCATCATAACGACTAAGTTTAATAAAGTACTTTAAGTACTTGCGTTTTAATAGGTATAAATTATGACCATCACAATCTACGGCATCAAAGCCTGTGGCACCATGAAAAAAGCATTTACTAAACTGGATGACATGGGCGTCGCTTACGACTTTCATGACTACAAGAAACAAGGTATAGACAGGGATAGCGTGCAACGTTGGGTTGATGAACTGGGTATAGATAAAGTTCTAAACAAGCGGGGCACAACGTGGCGTAAACTGACTGACGATCAAAAAGCTGCCGCCGATTCAGATGTTAATAAAGCCATTAAATTGTTGGTTGAAAATACCAGTATGATTAAACGCCCTATAGTTGAAGGCTCAGATGAGCATCAAGATATTATATTATGTGGGTACGATGCAGATATGTTTGAGGATACATTTTAGTCGTCTTAATATCCATGCTATTTTCATCAACTATTCTTTATATATACAAAAATACGGTCTACACTTATTTTATCGCGAAATATTTTGCCATAATATAAAACCAACGCTCAACCCATCAACCCAAAGAGTTTAGAACATCAATTAAAACATTAAGGATGAATGATGAAAAATTTATTAATGATAAGTATGTTAGGACTAGGGGCTACGTTTGCATCAGTTAACGCGAGTGCTACAGAGTCTGTTACAAACGTTCAATTTTCCAGTGATAATTACTGCGGAAGCTATAGCAGTAATATGAAAAATGGAAAGAAATTTAAATTGTATTTAAATGCTAATCAAGAGTTAGTCATACTAAATGAGGGTAATGACCAAGTGAACGTTGCCTATGTTGAGGGACCCTCTGGTCGATTGGTAGGCAATCATTCACATTATGATAACGGCCCAGCAGATTATGCTACCTCATATCGCACACAAAGAAGAGGAGAGCATTACATTAAGGTCTATGGTAATGATTCCAGAAGCTCTATAGAGATTTGTGCGTACTAGTGTCTATATTAAGGCTCGATATATGTTGTATGTGATAAAAGGTGGCTAGTTACTATATTAATAATATTACTATAGGCAAAATAGCCGTATTGACTGTCTTTATCTTAGATAACTAAGTGGAAATAGCATAGCTATTTTAATGTATAATAATCCAAGCTAAATCATATTTTAGCTTGGTTTTTTGAGACTTTCCCAAACTTTGTGTAACTGCTTATAATCCATAGTAAAGGAGAATAAGCAATGACAAAACAAACAGAACTAAAAAAACTAGCCGAACAAATGGCCAAACACGTTGGCAGCTTTGAAGACATCAAAGCATTTCAAAAAGAGCTCATGCAGTCATTTATTGACACTGCATTAGAAGCCGAGATGGAAGAGCATCTAGGCTATCCTAAGCATGAAAAGGCGGATACCCCAAACAAGCGCAACGGTCACACCAAAAAGACAGTGCGCAGTGACACAGGTGAGATTGAAGTATCTACACCCAGAGACCGTGAAGGAAGCTTTGATCCTGTATTGGTTGCAAAGCATCAAACTCGTATCACTGGGCTCGATGATAAAATCATCATGTTTTACGCCAAAGGCCAGACAACCACTGAGATTGTTGAGAGTATCAAAGATATCTATGACGTTGATATCTCAACCAGTCTCGTATCAAGGGTTACTGACAACATCATAGATGACATCACAGCATGGCAGAATCGTCCACTAAGTAGCTTATATCCTATCGTATATTTAGACTGCATTGTCGTTAAAGTACGTCAAGACAAGCAAATCATTAATAAAGCCATCTATCTGGCCTTAGGCGTCAATCTTGAGGGCAAAAAGGAGCTACTGGGTATGTGGCTATCGGAGAATGAAGGCGCTAAGTTCTGGCTAGGTATTCTCACTGAACTACAAAACCGTGGGGTTCAAGATATTCTTATTGCCTGTGTGGATGGTTTAAAAGGCTTTAGCGAGGCAATTAATACGGTATATCCAAACACACAGGTTCAGCTATGTATTGTGCATATGGTACGTTACTCTATGAAGTTTGTACCATGGAAAGATAGAAAAAAAGTAGCGGCTGGTTTAAAGGCGGTTTATGGTGCTGATACGCTTGAGCTGGCAGAGGCTAGCCTTGAGCAGTTTAATGAGATCTGGGGCGATAAATACCCGCATGTGGTTACCTCTTGGCGCAATAATTGGGAGGGCTTAACCGTGTTCTTTGATTACCCGAAAGACATTAGAAAAGCCATTTATACGACCAATGCTATCGAGTCATTAAATAGCGTGATTCGTACCGCTGTGAATAAGCGTAAGATATTCCCATCTGATCAAGCGGCGTTAAAGGTTGTTTATCTAGCGACTCAGCAGGCGTCTAAAAAGTGGTCGATGCCCATCCGTAACTGGACGTCTGCTCTTAATCGATTTATGATTATGTTCGATGAGCGTGTTAGTAAGCATTTAATCTAAATTGCAGTTACACAGAATTCAGGATGGGCTC
>NZ_JBXYJG010000018.1:0-55071 GCF_057396255.1 Psychrobacter sp. CX21
GTAAATCTTGATTTTTTCATGTCGAAATCTCCTGCTAGTATTTTAGCAGTTAGTTTCTACTTTTAGGTGTTATTATTTTTTGGGAGGATTACCAAGAAGTGTATTTATGTAAATTAACAAAAATTGACTAGGGCGTGTGGAACATTGGTGTAAAAAGGAGGTGACAAAAAAATAGCAAACGACTACCCTTTAAGTTCTCACACAAAAAAGAAATCGTTTGCTATGCCTCGAACCATGCTCAAAGATGAACACTGGACAAGACTAAGACCTATACTACTAGAACTTAAGATGTATGACAAAGGAAATCTTAGACGTACTGTAGAAGGTGTACTTTATCGTATGCGAACAGGGTGTCCTTGGCGTGACGTACCTGAAGATTTTGGCAAGCCTAATACTATCTACAGGGCTTACCACCGTTGGTTTAAGAGTGATAAGCTAGTTAAACTTTTTAAGCTTATGATTAAAGACTCAGACCTTGAGTGGGTGTTTATAGATGGTACCCATATAAAAGCTCATCAACATAGCAACGTAGCTTATGATAAGGAGCAGGCCATTAGTAAAAGTGTCGCCGGGCGTGCCTCTAAAATCCATCTAGCAGTAGATGCTCATGGTAACCCTATCACCTTTATTATCACTGATGGTACCACTCATGATGTTAAAGTTGCGACAGACTTAGTTGACCAAGTGGATTTGAGTAATACGGCAGTTGTCTGTGCTGATAAAGGCTATGACTCAGATGATTTAAGAGAGCATATTGAACAAGCCGGTACAGGTAGCAATATTCCTAAAAAAATTAATTCTAAAACAGGGAATAGCCATATGGACTGGGACTTGTATAAGATCAGACATTTAGTTGAAAATGCCTTTGCTAACTTAAAAAGGTTCCGTGCTATAGCGACTAGATTCGATAAACTAAAGCAAAGTTATGAAAATAATGTCGCTTTAGCTTGTGCTTATATTTGGCTGAAATTATGAATGTTCCACAAGCCCTAAAAATTTAGGGAGTGTTGGGGAGTTTATATATGCATGAATGTACAAACTGAACTTATAAAAGCTGTTCTCAATCTCGTCGGAGACATAACTAAAGAGGGTGAAGGTCATTTCTATTATTCAGTTGATGATAAAGAAGGTAAAAAACGTAGATCAAAATTGGCTCTAGAGTTATACAAAAAAGGATTACGATAGCCGATGAAGTCCAGTATTAAAATAAAAACCTTACTAATTCTCGAGTTTTTACTTAGCGTAGTGCTATTCTATAACTATATTGTTTTTTTTGTGGATATGGTACCAGTAAAATGCAGCAACTATGGACAATTCAATATGGGTTATGGTGTCGCATTCTTATACATATTTTTTAAGACTTTTGTTATAAATACTGGTCTTTTGATTATCTCAATGAGAATTAAGCGTCAATTTTATTATATCCTTGTTTTGATGATCTTTATCTTACTCGCATTAACTATGCCATTTCCATGTTAAAACATTGTCTTTGCTTCTTATTCTAATGATAGGCGTATGGATATTTTCAGTATTGTATTGTTCTTTAGTGTAGTTTCGTGTTTTTATTATTGTTCTCATTCAGAAAATTGTCATTGTGACAACATGCAAAGGTTCGTCTTGGTATTGTAGCTAAAACCCATAATAATAAGTACTATAGTTCAGAGCCTTTTCCGAACACGTCGACATTAACTAAAAAAACCCGTGACAACTATCAGTCAATAAAATATTATAGAGAAATATTAATAATTTATTTTACTAGTCTCTAACAATGCGTCTATTTTAGCAAGCTGTTCTCCTCTTATCTCTAATCATCACAAACATAAGTTTCGCAAACAGTATCTTTAGTCCTGCCACAAGCACAATGACTACCTGTAACGTTATAGGTACAAATGGTCAGCCTTAATGTACATCCACGAATACACCAACCAACGTTGATGGAGTTCAAAACAACAGAGCTGGCGGCAACCCTATTAACCTACTTACCGGCAACAAATTTGAATCAGCAACAGACATAGACGCAGTTGGCGGAGAATATGCCCTAAGGCTGAATCGCTACTACAACTCCAAATGCACGCAGCGAGGGATATTGGGCAAAGGCTGGCGTAGCGACTATGAAATGCAGCTACAAGACACCGGCGACAAGATTGACGTACTCCAAGCAGACGGTAGAAAGATCAGCTTCACCAAGACAGCAGACACCCTATAGATAACACAAGCCTACTTATCACGCGTTACAAAGCAGACAAAGCAGAGCTTGGCCACCTTGAGCGCACCCAAAACACAGACATCAGCAAACCTGCTTGGATATGGCACCTACCTAATGGTAAAGCGTTTGAATTTGTTGCACACAAACAAGCGGGCATCACTAATAGTGAAGGTCGGTATCGGTTTGGACAGCTGAGCCGCATCGCTGAAGACAAAAACAACGCAGATAGCGGTTACTGGTCACTTACCTATGATGTCAAAGGCAATCTTGCCCAAGTAACAAATCAGCTAGGCGACACCCTAAAGTTTAGCTACCAAACTACTCAATACGACCTACCCAAGATCACCCTTAGTAAAAGCAATAGTAACAGCAGCAGCTCTCAAGTATGGCAATACTACCTAGATAAAAAAGGTAATCTTACTCAGGTCGTCAGTCCTACCGGTGTGCGTACAGGATATGCGTATAAAGACCCCAACGATAAACATAACTTAAGGAAATACCCCCATACTTAACACAACATCATCGTAGAATAATTAAGCCACCTGCCTGTACTAAGCAGGTGTCATATCATTAAGTGAATCATGGGGTCTTTGGGTGTTATAAACCTTGATCCAGTCTTCAGTCAGCTTATTGATTTCCTTTAAATTATTAAATAAATAGCAATCTAAAACCTCATTGCGGTAACTGCGATTAAACCGTTCAATATAAGCATTCTGATAAGGACAACCAGGCTCAATATAATCAATAAAGATATCATGAGCTGGTGCCCAGTCAGTAAACACTTTAGAGGTAAACTCACTGCCGTTATCCACACGAATCTGCTTAGGATAACCATGCCACTCGGCTAACTGATCAAGGTAGCGAATCACTCGAAGCGAGGAAATACTGGTGTCAATATCAATGCCTAATACTTCACGGTTGTAATCATCGATCACATTAAAGGTTCGAAAGCGAATATTGTTGTATAGGCTGTCGCTCATGAAATCCATTGACCAAGTATGTCCTAATGTATTTGGTACACTTAACGGCTGAGGATTGCGTGTTGGTAGACGTCTTTTAGATTTACGACGTAGGTTTAAGTTTAACGCGGTATAAATACGGTGTACGCGCTTATGATTCCATGAATAGCCAAGCTTACGTATGCGTTTAAAACACTTTGGGAAACCCCAACGATTGTGCTTGTCAGTAAGTTTATTTAAAACCTCAATAATCTCACTATCATCAGATAGTTGGTGGTGTTTCAAAAAGTATGCTTAAAGTATAAAAGAAGTTGTGACAGCCAGAGCAGATTTTATATTTGAGGTTATGAAGACACAAATAGAACTTAACTGCTCCGAATGTTACAGTACAAGTGTAAAGAAAAACGGTAAAAAAAGCTATGGTAACCAAAACTACCAATTTAAGAGATGTAAACTCCAAGTTATTGGCGACCATGCTTTTACCTATCAAGGCTGTCATTCAGCCGTAGAGAGCAGAATTCAGTTAATGTTAGTCAGAGGCTGTGGCATTCGAGATATTGATGAAATAGCCACTGTGAGCATAGGTAAAATACTAAATACGATTCAAGGCTGGACATACCAATTTACCCCGAGGCGACAGTACTACCAAAGACTTGAAGTCGATGAGTTTTGGACGTATGTAGGCAAGAAGAAGCGTAAAGTTTGACTCATTTATGTATATGACCGTAGCACAGGTGAGATAGTAGCTTATGTATGGGGTAAACGTAAATTAAAGACAGCTAAAAAGCTTAGAGCCCGTCTCAAGCAGCTTAAAGTTGACTATGGGTATATAGCTATGGACAACTGGGACAGCTTTATCACGGTTTTCAAAGCTGACAATAAACGAATTAGTAAAAAACATACTGTCGGTATTGAAGGCAATAACCGCCGGATAAGACAACGATTAAGACGAGCTTTTAGAAAAACTTGTGGTTTTTCTAAAAAGCTCGATAACCATCTAAAGACCTTTGATTTGCTGTTCTTTTACATCAATTATGGGTATGTCTAATGTCAGCATACTTTTTAAAACACCACCAGATAGCTTAGGCTTATAGTAGTAAGCAGTTCGACTCATTAAGACCACCTGACAGCTTAAATTATTACTAACACCATATTGCGTCTGTAACTCTAGCACCCGGGATTTGCGTTCGGGTACAGGCGCTATAGCTTTCTTATAATATCTTCCTGCATCTGCGCTTTAAAGCTTAAATCTGCATACATCAATTTAAGCCTACGGCTTTTTTAAGCTCTTTTAAGCGTTTGACGTCAGACGCTTCCATGCCTACATACTTGGATCGCCATTTATGGAAGGTCGAGCTAGCAATACCATATTTACGGCACAGATCTTTAGCAGGTATCCCAGCTTCTGCTTCTTTTAATATCGATACGATTTGGGTCTCAGTCATTCGTTTGCTCATATCAAAACACCTTATAGGTATTTTATAAGAAATTCTACGTTTGAGCTGTGTTATTTTAGGGGATACTTACAATCCTATATGTAGCCCGTAATTATGACAGTTATGGGTTTTTTTATAATTTTAAACCAGTAGGCCATTATGCATCCTAAACGTCACACTAATAATCACAGTAAAAAATATATAAATTACGCAATTTGTGCTGCCTTTAAGCCTCATTTATTTAAACATCAGTCATTTAAACAGCAATCTTCTCAACAATGTGCATTTCATCCAGCAGTGACTAAAAATCTATCACCGCATTTAGCTTATATCATGGGTCTTGGCGCTTTAGGAATTATCCTGCCATCAATGGGTCATACTGCGGCACAGATAGAGCCAATAGCTGAGTCTTCTATGCAGCCTGTCGATGTCAATGAGGCGTTACGTCAGCCCATTGAGCAACAACAGATCTGGCAGGAGGCGCTACATCAGCAACGTATCGAGTCTTTGCAAAATACACAGGTTGAAGACCCGGTAGATACCCAAATTACTGAATTTTCAGAACCAGGCGACCCTACCGATCCAAGCCTTACTGACGATGATGTCACGTCGCCACAAGAAAACATGCCTGCGCGACTTAAATGTCTGTCTGTGCAACGTATAAAGTTAGATTCATTACCTGAGCTCAGCCGCTCCACTCAAGCAAAATTACGTCAACAAGCTGAGCAAATCTCAACTGACATGATCTTACCTGCGTCTGATACGAAACGCTGTGTCACTGTCTCAGATGCTAACAAGCTGATTCGCGATATTACACAAGCTTATCTGGAAGCAGGATATTTCAAAACATCGATTCAACCTGAAACGGTTAGTCCATCAACCGTTATCTGGCGCGTATATGTAGGAAAAATTACAGACATAGATAACCAAACGACGCTACCGACCAATCGATTGTTCGGGAGTATCATAGGTGATCCTGCCAATATGTCATCGCTCGATCAAGCTGTTAGCAATGCCGAAAGAGTGATAGATGGCAAATTATTATTAGATGTTTATCCAGTAGGACAAGACAATCAGGATGTACGTCTTAAAGTTACTCAGCAAGGTGATATAGATACCGTCACTACGGATTTAGAGTGGCGTTATGACCCTAATGATAGCTACGGGCATAATGAACTAAAGCTTGGAGGCAAGATTAGTAACGTTCTGGGTCAAGCAGATCTTACATCGGTGTCTGTACAGCAAAGCTTAACCAATAAATATGGCTACGATGAAGACAATCAGCGCCGTAGTGCCAGTATCTATAGCATCGTTCCTAATGGTAAGTGGCAATGGTCAGGTTTATTAGCCGCTGATGAGTACACACGAACCACGCCTTTAGAAAATGCCACTTTAGAGCAGACAGGCGATAGCTGGCAAGCCAACCTGCGATTGGATTATACCTTTGATCGTGACCAAGACAGTATTTCTACAGTGTATGGGCAGCTTGCTCATAATGATGTAAATAGTGAGGTACTGGGTAGTAAAATAGATATCCAAAGTCCAACCATTAGCAGCGCTCGTATTGGTGCTAGCCGGACAACGCTATTTAATAATAAAAAAACTAACAGTAGCCATAAATCCTCCTCCAAAAATGTGTCCAGCAATAATAATGACGCTCATAAAGTAGTATCAGGTGCGTGGGTCGTTGATTTAAGTGCAGAACAAGGCATTGGTAATCATGATAATCCTGCTACTAACCAAGGGCTAAGCGATGAATATTTGCGCTGGTTGTTGTCTGGATATTTGACGCATCAGCATTCGTTAGGATCGGCGACTAAACCGCAAGGCTATTGGCAAATGACGCATCAGCTAGAAGCTCAATATAGCGATGATCAGCTATTTGGTATTAATCAGCAATCTTTGGGTTCAACTTATGTTGGTGTACGTGGTATAAAAAACACCTATTATGCAGCTGAAACGGGGATTACGCTTCGTAATACTGTAAGCTATGAGCCAACGCCATCGGATTGGTGGTCGCTTAATAATCATAAAATACGCTGGTCGCCATATCTTGGCGCTGACTACGGGTTAGTCAAAGACACAAAAACGCTATTAAACGATGATAAAAGCGATGCTTATAGTGGAACTATTGGGCTTAAACTGACCGGATATGATTCAAAAAATAATGCACTAGATAAACGTTGGTTATTGGATGTTAGTGTCAGCCGTGCTCACGTAGACTATGCAGATGATCGTTTTGATGGGTCACAAGATGCAGAAATATCAGCCGCTTGGAAATGGTATCTTTAAATAAAGAGTCTATGGTTTAGTAAGTCTATGGTTCAAAATTTTTCAATTAAGAGACTTCATAAAGATATTGCTTTTTAGCTATCAACATAGTTAGCAATCCTGGACACAAAAAGGACAGCCTATGCTGTCCTTCTTAGGTGCTACTTATATAGTCAGCGGACTACTAAACAGTTACGGTGTTAACCTGACTAAGCCTACATGAGTTATATTAGCACTTGGTTGCCTTGTGTCCATTTTAGACTTCTTTGACTATTCTTTTTAACACAGAAAATTTACTATGATTAGTAAATTGTCAGCTTGATATCTAACAATAACAGAGCATATAATATTAACGCTTACGGTTAAATTTGCTTAAGCGCTTATTATTAATCTCGCTAATAGCATGCTCGATTTCGGCATCGTTTAAACTTGCGACATGCTCTACAATCAGCATCATTTCAGGGTTCAATATATAGTTAGCGTGTACCGCGATATTATCAATACGTTCGTCGAATGTTAACAGCCCCGTAGTTTTGTCTTTATTCACATAATCTAATCGAATTAATGCATTTAAAAAACTGGTAAATAGGGCGCGATCAAAGAAGTCTGGAATGTCATCTGCGTACAGTACTGACAAGCGTTGACCTAATAGATGACATAGATCAACCACTTGCTCGGCTGTTAAATCTCCTGAGCCTTGTTGAGCCAGTAATGCTAGCGTCATGAAATAACGTTCAAGGCTCTGAGACACCGAAGATGCCAGCATATCTAACTGCTGATATTGTTCGCTATTTTTTTCAGGTGCGATTAACATGTCATCACCGATATCAATGATGACACCTTGATCAATCAAGCTCTTTAACGATTTATCAATCAATTGCGGCAAGTTACGTGCGGAGCAATATAAAAAAAGCTCACTTTGTAAGAAGGGATACAGTTCACTAACAATATCTTCTAGATGTTGACGCTCAATATGACCGTTACGATATACCAGCGCAGCTAAAAAAGAGGGCATGATAAAGACATGCAAAATATTATTACGGAAATAACTCAATATCGCATTGTGTCTAGGCATAACTTTAATGATATCGCCTAAGATATGCGGTGTACGCTCAATCAATTTAAGCTTGATACCATAATCAATAATTGAATGCGGGTCCATATCAGTGATGATGGTTTTGTCAGCGTAAGGTACTTGCATGGCGATGCGTTGACACAGGGCTATTTGATCACGGCATATCTCTTCATCTAGGGCAGCTTTGGGTGTAGAGAGTAGTACCAGCGATAATAGTGAAATCGGGTTGACCACAGCCGCTTTATTAATGTTCTGCATGATTTTTACACCCAGATTATCCACCATGGCTGAGGTTTTTTCATCAAGGGGTGTGTCAGTGCGGTCAGCGGGTAGGCTATTGGGTGCGACGTCAAACTTCTGCATGAAGTCATCCATAAGTAGCGGCGTTCCAAAGCTTAACTGAACATGACCAAAGATACGTTCAATTTTACGACTTACCTTTAATAATGCGAGCAAAGACTCAGACTCTTTTGGATTGCCCTTAAGCTCGCCAATGTATGTACCGCCTTCCATGAGACGCTCATAACCAATATAAGTCGGTATAAAGGCCATAGGTCTATTGGAGCTACGCAAATGACTATGTACAGTCATGGCAAGCATACCAAGCTTAGGGGGTAAAAGGCGACCTGAACGCGAGCGTCCGCCTTCAATAAAATATTCAATAGGCGTGTTACGCTGGATAAGCGTATGCATATATTCTCGCAGTACTGCCTTATAAAGCTCGTTTTCCTTAAAGCTACGACGAATATAAAAGGCAATAGCTCCGCGCAGTAATGGGCCTAATACAGGTACATCAAGATTGTCGCCTGCAGCAACATAAGGCAGGCTTAAGCCTTTTTTAAAGATAACGTAACCGAGGAGTAGATAGTCTACATGGCTTCGATGACAGGGTACGTAAATGATCTCGTGTGTGGTGGCAAGCTCTCGGACTTCTTCAAAATGATGAACTTCGACCCCGTCGTATAGCTGAGTCCATAACCAATTTAAGAATATATAAAAGAACCGAATGATCGAGTAGTTATAGTCATTTGCAATCTCATTGGCATAGTTACGTGCCAATTTTCTAGCTTCTGTCATGCTTATATCAGAATGTGCGGCTTCTTCCTTACAAGCATGCTCGATGGCAGGCGAGTAAATTAACTTTTCAACAATATTGCGCTTGTCCGACAAATCGGGACCTATCATACTTTGGCGTTGACTGTCCAAAAACGCACTAAGACTATGTTGAACCAATAAGGTAAGACTAAAATTAGCTTCTTCTGCCGTTAATAAAGCCGTTGAGCTGGATGTTTTGGTTTCGATGTTCTTTTTGGCTTGAGTTAATAGCGCTTCTTCATCACTCTCAAGATCAGAGTCTTGGAGGTCTAAGTTTTCGGGTGAAAGCGCTGAAGCGAGTGCCGCAGACAGATCGTTGTCATCAACACTATTAAGAGTTGATGATGAATCAGAGATAGACTCAATCATCTTATGTAAGCAAATAGGAGAATGAAACTGTACGAAAGTATCACGGCCCATAACACCAATGTTAAACAGCTGTTTAATAACCGATGGATCTTCCCAGTTATTGGCCATTAATAACTTAAATAAAGAGTCTTCATTATCTGGAGCACGGCCCCATAAGATTGAAACAGGCACCAGATTAATTTTTGGTGCAGGATTCCGACGACACGCAGTGACCAATCTGGCTAACCGAGGAGATACCTTACGCTCATCGGCATTGGGATGTCTTAAAAAGATAACTGCCGCATTCTCATCAATCTGATGCGTCTCATCTTCCACCCCGACCAGTGCCGGCGGAAACCCATGCTCTTTGGTCTGTAAATCTACCAAGATACTATTGGAGCGCGAGTATTCTCGTAATACATAAAAGGTTAGGGTGTCATCGGATGGCATAACCTCAGGAAGCTCGCCAATAACTTTTGGCTTGACGGCTATATCGAGTGTCTTGCCTGAGAGCATACGATAAAACTGATTGACTGAGCGTCCAGAACGTGAGATTGCCGCAGTCGCTTGTGCCGCTTGCTCTTGGAAGCTTACCGAGCGAGAAGACTGAGACTTTTTGTCACGACGTCTCTCTTCTGACTGACGCTGTTTTTTTAAACGCTTTTTAATAGAATGTAACAAACGATTTGGTCGCATAAGTTGTCGTCAAACCTAATAATTGAAAGTGGATATGGTGCCATATATTGTGTAAAAATAAAACACTTGTTCTCTGAAATTTTTATTCACTATGAGTGTAAAGGATTAAGCGGTTAATAACTTAACAATCATGTTACTAAATTTATTTGAAATCGTTTTATCATAGCATAGTGTGCAGTGAGAAAGTCTAAGTAAACTTCTTAATAAAATTAAATGCTGATATAGCCGCTGAGGCAGGACAAGTCAAACCACTATACATTTATAACCATTTGTAAGCATTTATAGCCACTTACAAGTATCTATAAACATATAATAGACCAATTATTTCGCTCTATTGTCTGAACAATAAAGTAACCTAAGCCTTAAAAATAAGCGATTGTAGGACGACAATTGATGGTTTGGTGTATCGATAGTATAATGGCACAGTTTATATAAATATTTGTGCGTATGTATAATACGGCAACATAGTAAACTCTATGATGTTAAAAAAATGATGCATATATCTGCTGGAGAACTGAGTGCCTGATAATAGAATGCTTGTTGAACAATTGCTAGATACTTTGGAGTTAAAAGAGATCGAGCCTGATGTATATGAAGGACGTAGCTTTGACTATGTGGGTAAGCGGATATTTGGTGGACAGGTACTTGGTCAGGCAATTATGGCAGCGGCGCATACACTCGATGAAGACAAGCCTTGCCATTCGTTGCACGGGTATTTTTTGCGTGGTGGCAGCATTAACCAGACTGTTGTTTATAAAGTGAGACGACTGCGAGATGGTCGCAGCTTATCTGCTCGTGAGGTAAATGCTGTGCAAATCAAAGAAGATCAAGAGGGTAATTGCGTCGAACAAGTGGTGTTTACTATGATTGCTTCTTTTTCACCCATGGAAGGCGGTCTGGATTATCAAGAGGCCATGCCCGCTTACCCGCCTCCAGAAGATTTGGAATCAGAGCAGTCGCTAAAAGAGCATTTTGTCGGTAGTGTGCCCTCTGCACTACGTGAGCGCTTTATGCGTCCACGACATGTTGAGATTAAACCTGTTAAACCGCGTGACCCCATCCATCCTGAACCGATGGAACCTAAACAGGCCAATTGGTTACGTATCTGTGAATTGGGCGAGCAGCCGCTAGCCATTCATCAAGCTTTATTGGCATTTGCGTCTGATTATTATTTGGTAGGGACAGGATTGATGTCGCATGGCATTAGCTTTATGACTAAGGGTCTACAGGCGGCTAGTATTGATCACTCTATGCATTTTCACCGTCCTTTTGATATCAATGAGTGGCTGCTTTATGACATGTGGAGTGATACGACCTCACACTCAAAAGGCTTAAATCATGGACAATTCTGGCAAGACGGTAAGCTTGTCGCTACTGTGCAACAAGAAGGCTTGATGCGCTTACGTGGTTCATAACTATTTATACGGCCATCAATGCTATCATTAATACAATCTGCAATACAGCTTGCTCACTTTGCAGTTAGCTTGATAAACAGTTAGCTAGATAAACAGTTAGCTTGATAAACAGTTAGCTATTTATAAAATATCACGCTTGCGCTGAATATAAGAGTTCAGCGCCTAACTGAATAAGCTGAATAAGATCAATAATAAATAATAAATGCTCATAAACCTGTAAGCGTCTACTATAAAGCGCCAGTGCTTACCATATTAAAGAAGCAGCACTGCGCTGGCTCACAAAGCCATCAGGAGTTTGACCATTCGCCGCCTGCCAGCGCGCAAAAGCAGATCGCGTATTTGAACCCATAATACCGTCAATACCTTTAGTATCGTATCCTGAATTTGTTAAACGCTGTTGTAACTGACGAACCTGATACGTGGATAGAGGCTGCTCATGTCTAGGCCACGGGGTACGCAGACCGCCTTGATTGGAGATAGCCCGTCCGAGTAGGCTCACCCCTAGCGCATAGTTAGATGAATTGTTATACACTTTAATCACATCAAAATTAGGGCTTAATAGCAGTGCAGGGCCCTCTTTACCCGCAGGTAACCAAAGCTCCATAGGCGTTGTTGGCTCGACATACATATTGCTGAGCGCGGTAATGCCCATTGCTTGCCAAGTAGACGCAGGCAGCTTCTGACCAATAATGCCATAATCAAATGACGTCGGCAGGGTCACCTCATAAAAAGGTGCTAACCCTCGAACCCATCCAGAATTTTTAAGATAATTTGCAGTAGAGGCTAGAGCATCGGCAGTGGTCCAAGGTTTACGCTGCCCATCGCCATTACCATCAACGCCATGTGCAAGCCAAGTGGCAGGGATAAACTGAGTCTGACCCATGCCGCCCGCCCAAGATCCATTTAGCTGAGACTGATAGACATCTCCGCGCTGGAGCAGCGTCATAAGTGCCATCAATTGTTCTTCTGCAAAGTTGCGGCGGCGTCCATCGTATGCCAAGCTGGCAAGCGAGCTTGGGATATAGCTATTACCCGTTACCGCACCAAATGATGATTCCATACCCCAAATAGCAGCAATGATATCTGCATCGACACCATACTGAGCTTCAAGACGATTAAGCAGTGAGCGCTCTTGATTAAACTTACTAATACCACGGCTCACACGGCCACTTGAAACCGCTGAATCTGCATACTCCCAAGGCATCTTGGAAAACTCAGGTTGGCTGGAGTCAAGAGAGATAACCTGATAGTTTAATTGTGCAGTATCTAGCAAACGGCGCACATCATTCGCGTTGTAGCCTTCACTAATGGCGCGTATGGTAAAGTCAGATTTCCAATTAGCAAAGCTGTTATAGGATGTGGGCGGCTGTGGTTTAGGTGGCGGCTGCGGCGAGGACTGCTGCGGTTGCACAATAACCACAGGTGCAGGTTTTGTCATTGGGGTTGTGACAGGAATATTTTGCACAGGCGCTTTACTAACACAGCTTGCAAGAAGGATAGCTGGGCCTAGAACCGCAACGCCTTTTAGTAAAGTAGAAGTGTTTTTATTATCTATAATAGGTTGAGTGACTTTCATCATGATTTAGGTCTCATACAAAGCTTTCGATAAAAAATGGTAATCAAAAATATCAATAATCAAGAGTGGCAGTTCAAAACAGTGCTAATCCGTATTAAATTACTCTATCAACAAATTGTGTCAAAGTCGATAATCAAGCCCAGTCCTGACCTCAAAATTATGGGTTTAATAACACAACTATAACGTGAGCGTATAGATACACACTGTTGACACTCTTTTAAACTCTGTGTGGGGCTTAAACTGACAAGGTTAGCCTTAACATCGGGGTTCTTTAATAAGGGAGAAATATGCGGTACAAGCTGAGTCTATTTTAAGCCACTATGGCCGTGCCTCGTCCCTCGGCGAAAAGCAGCAAGGCTCATACCGTGGTCATTTAAAAGTTATGAGTTAAATATTACTACTTGCATAATAGCTATAAGGCTTAGTTAAAGTCCTTAGATAAATTCCTTCTCAATATTCATAATCCGCCCGTCGACTATACCTTGTAGCTTGTCTTCAATTTGAGCACACGTAGATTCAACCTCACGTTTGGAGACTTGGGCGATGACAAACGACCACTCACTAGCATCATGCCGATCTCGCTCGCCACTTTCACAAACCGCAACCGCTGGATTTTTGCCAAAACGTTGATGTAGACCGCCAACACGAGAGCGTTTCTCTTTTAACGAGGCACAGCCGGGTAGGGAAAAGGTTACGGTTAAAATTGCAATGTGCATGGTGATCTCCTGTTCTTGCAAAGTAATTATGCAAAACTCCTGTTTGAGTTTAGAATTTAATAAAAACAGTATCACTAATTTATCACCTAAGGATTATCATGTCTTTACGTATTCACGCCTTGTTTCACAATGATATGAATCATTTGGGTTCAATCCATCATTGGATAGAGCGCAATAATCATACTTTAACCCAAACGCGACTGTATAAAGACGATGAATTTCCCAATATCGATGACTTTGATTGGTTAATTATTATGGGTGGACCCATGGGCGTTTATGATACTGATAAATTCCCTTGGTTAACTGCTGAAAAATCATTTATTAAACGAGCGTGCGATGCTGGTAAAACCATCATTGGCATGTGCCTTGGCTCACAGCTAATTGCTGAAGTGTTGGGCGCAAAGGTTGGGCCTATAGCGGTCAAAGAGATTGGCTGGACCAAGCTTACACTCACCGGGCAGGCAAAAAATCACCCAATAGTAGCAGGACTGCCAACTGAGTTTACAACTTTTGAGTGGCATGGAGATGGGTTTGAATGCCCAAAAGGTGCGATACCCTTAGCTACTTCAGAGCATTGGCCAAACCAAGGTTTTATCTACCAAACACAAAAACACAAACAACGAAACACTTGGATTTTAGCGTGCCAGTCTCATTTTGAGGTTAATATGAATACGATTAGTAATTATATTTACAAAGGTAAAGGTATCTCACAACAAGATTTAGACGCCCACCCCAATAGCATTCAGCCTGTTGAAGTTATATTTGCAAATGAACCGCATTATGCCGATACCAACAATGCTTACTTCGATAACATATTGGATAACTTAGCTAAGCTAACGACCTCTAAATAGTTTTAAATGGAGACGCCTTAACCTCAGCTCTCAGCCCTTAATTTTGGGCGTTAAGCGTATCCAACACCTTAACCATAGCTTTGGGTAGACCAAGCGTTTCTTGTGCTTTAGTAGCAGATAACCACTTCAAGTTAATATTAGCGTCTTGAAGCAATTGAGTTAATTGCTTGGTTTGCTTAGCGCTTAAAGCAAGCGTTTGCGGTTGAAGATACCAATGGAAATGGGTCAAGGTATGCTTAATCGGAGCGGCTGCGAATAAGCCATCGGTAATAGAGTCGGCACGCAAGCTATGATCAGCTAACCATTTATCGATAATTTGCTCGGCAACCGAGTTTTCACTCTCATAAATCGAATCTTCTGCGGAGGTGGCAACTACTTTTTTGCCCAGCGTCTTTTTCTCAAACTGTAACGGCAATACCCAGAGCCCACCCCAGATGCCACTGTCTGGACGTTGTAACCATAATAACTGGTCTGATTGATTGCGCAGGAGTAGGGCATTGCTAAACTTGCTAGGTTTGGGTTTCTTTTTGGCTTTCACTGGATAAAACTCTGGTCTACCCTCGGCATAAGCAGTACAGTCAGTATGAATAGGACAAACCTCACAGCTTGGATTGCGCCGAGTACATAAGGTTGCGCCCATATCCATCATGGCTTGGGCAAAGTGTCCGCTATCGGATATTGGCGTTAATCGTTCTGCCAATGCCCATAACTCTTTATTAGTGGCAGATTTTGTGATGTCGCCATCGATGCCTGCCCATCGGGTAATCACACGTTTGACATTGCCATCGCATATAACCCCATAGCCATGTAAGCCCATTGCTACGATAGCGCCAGCGGTGGATTGACCCACGCCTGAGATGGCTTCCCAACCTGCCACGGTTTGTGGGAAGTCGCCTGTCTCTGCAATAATTTCGACCAGTTGTTTGGCGCCTTTGTGCAAGTTGCGGGCACGCGCATAGTAACCAAGCCCTGCCCAGTGTTCGGCAACCATATCCCAGTCGGCATTGGCTAAGTCCTGCACCGTTGGAAACGAGGTCATAAAGCGTTTGAAATAAGGGATAACAGTGGTGACTTGGGTTTGCTGGAGCATGACTTCAGACAGCCAAACTATATAAGGGTTTGGCGTGTCGGTTTGGTGCTGTTGCCAAGGTAAGTCATGACGTCCGTTTGTATCGAACCAGTTTAGGATGCGGGGTGCGAAGGTATCGAGTTCGGTGGGCGTGTGGTTGAACAGTTTTGACAAGAAATAAATTCCTAAATGATAAAGTTGAAAGGTTTATATACATTGAGATTAAGTTTCAGAGTCTTTTCGATAAATAGCGTCTAGCGTTTTGCCTTCCTTGTTAATCCACCATACCCAACCATTTGAAGGTCTACCTAGTACAAGACAAGCTGCCATACTAGGTGATTTACATAAGTAGTTTTCATAGAGTCGATAATAGGCGTCACCTTCCAAAACTATTTTACTCTGACTTAATAACTCTTCTTTTAGTTCTCGAACATAATCAGGAGCACTTGGCGTCTCACCTTTACGAATCAGAGAGTCTTTCATAATCACAAAGCCATCATCACTGTAGTAGCCTTTTGCATCTGCAAAAGAAGCCTTACAGTAGAAGATGGGCTTCTCAGATTGAGATAAAGTTACATCTGGAATGTCAGTAGTATCAATAACAGATCTTGCCGATTCGATGACTTGTAGGCTTTCAAAAACAGGCTGCCCCATCGTTGATAATAAGATACTCAAAGTATGAAATAACTCTTCGCAGTCTGCTCTAAGCGGTGGCGGGGTATGTGGAAGCATACCGTTATTACCATTTAATAGTTCATAACGATTGGCTTGTTTAGCAGTTTCAATGGCTTTGTATTCTAAGTAGAGCGCATGTGTTTGGGTAATAGTATTATTGGTGGATAACATCACAAATGCCCGTTCCCAAAAGTCCTTTTGCATATTATGTTGTTGGATACGGCTACGCAGCTCACCAGTTTGCCCAATATACAACTGGGGCAGTGCCATATTATCGTCACTACCGACCAAAAAATACAAACCTACTTGAGTTGCCTCAGGCATTGCTAAAAATTCCTTGATATGAACTCTAGGAACTTCGATAACTTGAACGGTACGCGTGGTCATTTCAGCACTGCGAATACCGCGTGGGTTACCTTGGGGTAGATAGATTTGTATGGTTTTAGCTTGAGGTAACATAGAAGGCTCATGAAGATGTATTGAATTGAATAACGATAAAGACTAGCAAGAACACGATGTGACCGCTAGCCCTGATTGTAGCGAATATACTTGGTAAAGCACTGAGATGCGTGCGCTTGGCAAATGGCGGTATCGTGGCGCAGGAACGGCAGTTGCCAATAGCGCACGCCTCAGTGCACGCTAAGATAGTAGCGAAAAGCAGGAAAAGCTACTAAATCTCAATTCAAAACCGCTCTACTAAAGCAACAGCCTACAATGTAAATTAATCAAGCTCGATTCGTTACTTACGGTTCTTTCTCGCCCGTCTCTTACGCAGCTTTTTCTCTTCAATTTTAGCCAATCGTTTTTCCTCAGCTTTGGCACGCAGTTCTTCAACAAACTTTTCTTCTTCCACGCGCATGTCGGGCGTCTCAAGAGTGATGCGTCCTAAAGTACCGCTGCGCAACTCGTTAATCAGAATCTCTGCCATACGGTAGATATCGACCACGCCACCTTTTTTAAGTAAACCACGACTACGTCCCGCTGCTTCAAAAAACTCCCAATCGGTATCGGGTAAGCTGTCTAGTTTATAGCGTTCTTTAAGCAGCTTTGGATAGGCTTTAAGCAGATATTCGGCGGTATAACTGGCAACATCATCGAAATCGAAAGCGGTGTCTTTAATGCCGCCTGTAGCAGCAAGGCGAAAGCCTGAGTTGGGGTTTTCGATTTTTGGCCATAGCATGCCAGGGGTATCGTAGAGCATTATGTCGTCATCAATTTTAATCAACTGCTGCGATTTAGTGACGGCTGGCTCGTCACCAGTTTTGGCAATACTGCGCCCTGCTAAGGCATTGATTAATGTCGATTTACCCACATTAGGAATCCCCATAATCAGCACTTTAATTTGACGCCCTGTACCAACCTTGTTAGGCATCATCTTTTTTATCATACTAATCAGTTGTTTTACCTGCGTGGCTTTGTTGTCGTCAAACGCCACAGCTTTAACTTTGTCTTGTTGTTCTAGATAGTTAATCCATGCTTGGGTTTGTATCGGGTCTGCAAGGTCAGCCTTGTTCAAAATCTTGATAACCGGTTTTTGACTGCCTTGCTCATTACTACGAAGGGCGGCAACCATCGGGTTTTCGCTACTGTAAGGAATACGCGCGTCGATGACTTCAATCACCACGTCCATATCGGGCATGATTTCTTTGATCTCGTTGCGGGCTTTGTTCATGTGACCCGGAAACCATTGGATACTGTTGGGCTTTTGAATGTTGTATTGGCTCATGGATATTTCACTTAAATTTAACGGAATTCGATTAACCCTAATTCTACACCATTCTACTGGTAATGACGGCTGTTGATTGTTGCACTAATAAGCTCAGGTTGAGGTAATATAAAAAAAGGCTGACACACTTAAAACGTGTATCAGCCTTTTATCATATTTTGTAGATTATTTTAAGGATAAAACCAATCCATTAAGCATCAAAACGATTGTCTAATTGGTTACGCATAAATTCAATCATCTTAATCCAGCTTTCATTAGCAGCTGTTTCGTTGTAGCCTAAATCAACATCGTTTTCTGCAGCACGTTTGTCAGCATTTGGGTTGGTAAAGCCATGTTTGGCATTGTCATACACGTCAATAGTGTAAGTCACGTCCGCATTGTCTAACTCTTGTTTTAAGTTTTCCACATCATCCATTGATACCATGCTGTCGTCGCGGCCATGCGCTACCAGCACTTCGGCATTAAACTTACCTTTTTCAGCCGGCTGCTTAGGAGATAAGTTACCGTGGAAAGTCGCCACAGCTTTAACTGGCATACCTTCACGCGCCATATCTAAAGCGATTTTACCGCCAAAGCAAAAGCCCACCACACCTAGACGGTTTCTATCAACTGGAAGTTGATCAGCAAAATCATCTAAAATAGCACGGCAACGACCCATTAATTTGTCTTGGTCATTTAACATCTGCGTCATCCACTCATTAGCTTGTGCTGCATCTGTGGTTAACTTGCCTTCGCCATATACATCCATCGCAACTGCAGCGAAACCGGCTTTTGCAAAACGCTCAGTGGTTTCACGCGGATGTTCAACCACGCCCCACCATTCCGGTGCGACTAAGATACCTGGAATTGAGCTGTCATCCGTAGCCCCTTCAGGAAGTGCCACATAGCTAATCAGTTCCATACCATAGTCTGCAGTGGTTTTTAATTCATAAGTCTTAATGTCCATAATCGTATCCTTTATTATTAGGTGTTTTTAGTAAATAGTTAGGGTTTGAATTATTGAATATCTTTGTTTTAATCCCAATTATATGAGAACTATCGATAGTTTAGAGTTAATATTATTATTAGCTTTATTATTTATTTCACCTCTTAACATAACAAAGACTATTTATAGATTCGATTGAAGAAATGTGAACAAGTTTTACGCTATGTCATCATAAAAAGATTTATAGTTGGTGTTGAATCAATTGGTCTGTCCCCCATTAAGCAATACAATGATAGCGATTTCATATATTAAAAAATTAAAAAGGAGATAGATTGAGCAATAGCGATGAATCTAACCCGCCACAAGAATCCAAATCGGTGTTAAGAGAAAATTTTTGGGAAAAACACCCACTTAATGAACTGAGTTTAGCGGAGTGGGAGGCCTTATGTGATGGTTGTGGCGGCTGTTGTTTAGAGAAATTTTTGGATGATCCCAATGCCCCCTATTTGGTAGAGTATACCGACGTCGCCTGTAAACTTCTAGACTGCGACACAGGCTATTGTTCTAACTACCTTAAACGGCATCATTATGTTCCTGAATGTGTGTCATTAACCTATGACAAACTCAAAGATATGATGTGGCTTCCTGAAAATTGCGCTTACAAACGCTTATATTTGGGACTTGATTTACCGAAGTGGCATCTTTTATTGACCAAAAATGCGGTAGTTACGCAGCAAGGTATGCGTGAAGCAGGAGTAGGGGTAGCAGGGCGCTGTGTGAGTGAGCTGTCAGTTAGTGAAGATGAATTAGAAGGGCGTATCGTGCAGTGGGTTAATGCATAAGACTTAAAATATTTACAAAGAAATAACGATAAAAAAAGGAGCCCATATTGGCTCCTTTTATTTGTTAGATTGGTCTGTTAATTATGTCAGACTTAGTTAACAAACTTAGGCTTAGTTAATAAACTTAGCTTAGTTAACAAACTCAGGATAAGCTTCTTGACCACACTCTGAAAGATCAGCACCTTCGTACTCTTCTTCTTCAGTAATACGTAAACCAATCACAGCTTTTAGAATGCCCCATACTACTAAGCTTGCTACAAATACCCAGATAAAGATTGTCGCTGCTCCAAAAAACTGTCCAAGAAAAGAAGGGCTATTGTCACCAGTTGCTGTAATTGGAACAATCATCAATCCAAAGAAGCCAACCACACCATGTACTGAAATAGCACCAACGGGATCATCAATTTTCATCTTATCTAACGCTAGGATAGATAGAACAACGATTACACCAGCAACCATACCAAACACAGTTGCTAATAGCGGTGTTGGCGTATCAGGACTCGCAGTGATTGCAACCAAACCTGCTAATGCACCGTTAAGTAGCATGGTTAAATCAGCTTTTCCGAAGATGATGCGAGCAATGATTAAGGCACCAATAGCACCACCAGCGGCAGCGGCATTGGTATTCATGAATACAATCGCTACTAAGTTAGAGTTTGCAATATCGCTTAACTTTAGTACTGAACCACCGTTAAAGCCAAACCAACCTAACCAAAGGATAAAGGTACCTAAGGCTGCTAAGGGTAAGTTAGCGCCAGGAATAGCGCGAACCTCTCCATTTTTGCCATACTTACCTTTACGAGCACCTAATAGTATAACACCTGCTAAAGCTGCTGCTGCACCGGCTAAATGTACAATGCCTGAACCAGCAAAGTCTTTGAAATTATAGTCAGCTAATGAGAAAAGCCCAAATACAGGTTTACTACCCCATGTCCATGCACCTTCCATAGGATATATGAAACCAGTCATGACGACTGCAAATGCAAAGAATACCCAAAGCTTCATACGTTCTGCAACTGCACCAGAAACGATAGACATACAGGTCGCTACGAAGACCACTTGGAAGAAGAAGTCCGAAGCAGCAGAATAAACTGAGCCGCCGTCAAAGCCTTCCTCTGCTGAAGAAGCTAAAGCATCAGCTACAACGCTTTCACCACCCATTATACCGTCTAAGAAATAACCACCGCCATACATAAACTGGTAGCCACATACCATATACATGGTACAAGCAATGGCAAATAAGCCAACGTTTTTAGTTAGAATTTCTGTGGTGTTTTTAGAACGGACTAAACCCGCTTCTAACATGGCAAAACCCGCTGCCATCCACATGACCAATGCACCACATATTAAAAAATAAAAAGTGTCTAAAGCATACTGCAATTGAAAAATATAGTTTAAATTCTCTTCCACGTTAATTCCCCCTTGGAATACATTCAAAATAGCGCATTTTATCTTTATACCTAGACATCTTTTATTTAGTGTGTACCAAATACTTTAGATTTAAGGCTTAGATAGTGACGCTAATTAGTTTTAGCTTAAATAGCGTCAGGACCTGTTTCACCGGTACGGATGCGAATGACTTGCTCGAGTGGGGAGATAAAGATTTTACCATCACCAATTTTGCCCGTGCTTGCGATGCGAGTAATGGCTTCGATAGCAGGCTCAACCATCTCATCGGTTAACGCAACTTCTACTTTTACCTTTGGTAAAAAGTCCACAACGTATTCTGCGCCGCGGTACAATTCGGTATGGCCTTTTTGACGTCCAAAACCCTTAACTTCTGTGACAGTAACGCCTTTTACGCCAATTTCAGATAAGGCTTCACGCACATCATCTAATTTAAATGGCTTTAGTACAGCTGTAATCAATTTCATAGGTATTCCTCGTAAATGATTTTGATATTGTTTGAGTTTGATTTGTTATAACAAACTGCTTGTTAATACAATAATTGAATTATCTGCTTTGATGTCATTGATTCAAGAATTATGCCAACCAAAAATGAAGGGGGAGGACACTTTTAGGGCTAAAAAATGCATCAAGACAGTGCGTATTAAATAATAGTGCACCAAAATAGCGTGCACCATATTAAACAATAACCAAATTATTATAAACAAGTTTACGCTTGTAGAGTTAGCGGTTAGTTAGCAATTTGTGAACACTAAGATAAAAGTTATAAAAAAAGGTGAGTTTAATAATAAGCTCACCAATATGACTACAATCTTGTTTAATTGATAACGACACTTTATCAATCTATCTTACTCATGTTGACTACATCTTCGGATACAGTAAATAAGGGGTTTGACTGGCTTTTAATAGCTTTCTAGTTTCACTACCATGTAAAAACTCATGTAATCTTGATTCACCAAATGCGCCCGTTATTAGCATATCTAGTTCATGCTGCTGCTGATAATGAAGTAAAGTAGCGGTAATGTCATGACCTTGGATTAGGTCTTTTTTACATTTAATTCCTGCCTGCTTTAAACGCGCATAAGCTTCACGTATGGCATCTTTATTTCGTTCGTTATCGTTTGCTACCATCACCACATGTATGAAAAGATTGCGTACAAGCGCGCTATCAGACAGCCATTTTAGTAAAGCAAGACAGGTAGGGCTGTTATCAAAGGCGAATAATGCTGATTTTGGCGAGGTAAAAGTCTCGTGGGTGACTAGGGCAGGGCAACGACTGGCTCGAATTAATTGTGATAAGGTATCTTTGCAAGTAACATGATGACCGATAACAACTAGTTGCGCCGATTCGTCAACATAGTCAAGGCTTTGTGCAATTGAGGCATGACGATGTAGTGTATATATTATATGCTCATAGCGGCCTTGATGCTGCTGGCAGTAAGCGGTGGCTTGTTCGAGTAGCAAACGGCCTTGATCGCGCAATTTACCATTAGCATCACGTTCTTCTATCGTAATTTTATTTAGTAACTGTTGACCATTATCAGCCATCAGGCAACCAGAGTAGTCTATAGCTGACTTATGGTGCACACTAGGCGCCGCATGTAGTAGCCCAATAGGCTGTTGTAATATTCTAGCTGCCCACATACTGGCGTTTAATACCGCTTGCACATGATCTGGACAATCAAGACAGGCAATAACACTATTGGGTTTTAAATTACTCATATGACATACTCATATCGGTATAATTATGTTTAACGTAAACTAAAAATCCCACTCAGGCAATACCTGAATAGGATATTAAATAAATTTGTAACAATGCTACTCATCGCCTCTATGCAGACGTACTGTTGTTATGTAAATACTGTTGTTCAAAAGTAGTTATATGCTAGTTGATATATGAAACTAGTCAAGTAAACCAATGTCACGGCGGTCATGTACTGAGAATTTATCGATAATCGTGCGACTAGCATTATTCAATCCCACAACTTTAACATCGATACCTTCGCGCTGGAAGCGTATCACCAGTTTATCTAAAGTATCGACAGCCGTAACATCCCAAAAATGGGCATGACTGACGTCAATAACGACTTTATCTAAGGCTTCTTTAGTATCAAAGCTATCTAAGAACTGCGTGGTCGAGCTAAAGAAAACTTGACCATGTACATAGTAATAACGGGTATGCGTACTTTCATCATATTCGCTAACGATACTTAAGAATTGACCAATCTTATTGGCAAAGAATAACGCAGAAAGTAACACACCCACCAATACACCATAAGCTAAGTTATGTGTAAACACTGTAGTAAGTACTGTGGCAAGCATGACGACGTTAAATGACATGGGATGCGTCTTAAATTCGCGCAGGGATTCCCAATTGAACGTACCAATTGATACCATGATCATGACTGCAACCAGAGCCGCCATTGGAATTTGGCTCACCCAGTCACTCAAGAATACCACCATAATTAATAACACCACACCTGCAATAAAGGTAGAAAGACGGGTACGTCCACCAGACTTAACATTAATAACAGACTGGCCAATCATGGCACAGCCGGCCATTCCGCCAAAGAATCCTGATACTACGTTAGCGATACCTTGACCACGGCACTCGCGGTTTTTATCACTGGGCGTGTCCGTCAAATCATCCACAATAGTGGCTGTCATCATCGACTCAAGTAGACCAACCACGGCAAGCGCAATTGAGTAGGGTGCGATAATGAGTAACGTCTCTAATGTCAGGGGAATATCTGGTAATAAGAACATCGGCAGCGTGTCAGGTAGCTCACCCATATCGCCCACATTACGGATATCTAGGCCCGTATACAGCGCAACTGCCGTCAAGCCTACAATACAGATTAGAGGTGAGGGAATGATTTTACCAATCTTAGGAATAAGCGGAAAACCATAGATAATTGCCAGACCTGCCGCAGTCATAATATAGACAGGCAATCCCACACGATCAACCGCTGGGTTTAATTCAGGGAGCTGAGCTGCAAAAATTAGAATAGCCAATGCATTGACGAAGCCTATGACTACTGAACGCGATACAAACCGCATCAGATTGCCAAGCTTAAACACCCCCATAATGAACTGGATGACCCCGCACAATAAGGTAGCTGCTAATAGATATTGTAATCCATGTTCTGCCACCAAAGTTACCATAACCAGTGCCATAGCGCCGGTGGCTGCAGAAATCATACCAGGACGACCGCCGACAAAGCTAATCACCACAGCGATACAAAAAGAGGCATATAGCCCCACCTTTGGATCAACACCAGCTATAATTGAAAACGCGATGGCTTCTGGAATGAGAGCAAGTGCTACCACTAGGCCAGATAATACATCACCGCGTATATTAGAAAACCATTCGTCTTGAATCGTATTTAAAGAAGGTACTATCATAGTATTTGAGTCGACTGCTTTTAGGTCAGGTTATAAAATAGGGTGCTGAACATACTAGGGGCTGTATAGAATTGATTAATTAGGACTGCTGATAGCTAAAATTAATCCAAGCTGTGTTCCAAACTAGGCGTAAACCGCTGATAATGCCCGAAGCGTATTGGAATTTAACTAGGTTTACAACAACGTTTGGGGCAATTTTAGCATTATCCTTGAGAACGGTTCTCGAGCAAAGCATTGCTCTGCCAGTTCCATGAATCAATTCTATACAGCCCCTAGGTTTAAATGCTGATTTAATAAAAAATATGCTTATAACGTATAAACGTACTACAAATATCATCTTATAAAGAGCAACTTAAGCCATGTGCATATCTGTATTAAAGTGCTCAATATAGAGTGTGATTTAATAATAAATGCCAGTCCATTACCCAAAATGCATATAACATTTTGTCCTTGACTGGCTAAATAAATCTAAATTAATAAAGTATTTAACGCGAATGATCTTGTAAATTAAGCTCATTGTAGCTGGGTCATGGTAGAATAAAGTTAGATTTTAAGTTTATATTTCTATTCTATATAGCTGCTAACCTGCGACCACTAATCGGCTATTTTAACATTATATAACGATGTCAATAAATATGAATTACCGTAATATCGCAAGGTATGTTAACTATTGCGTCAAAAATGGGTGCATCATATCACAATACAGAGATAAGGACAGACTATGAGTACCGACCAGAGTATGACTCAATCAAAAATAAGAGCAACAAACACATCGATAGATAATGAACCAACTGATGCTAATACTATAAAGAAGTCAGCATCTGATTCACTTATACAAAAAGGCAGTGGTCTACAAGTCGTTATTGGGCTTGGGCAGTCTGGATTAGCGACGGCAAATTATTTGTCACGCCGTGGTTATACGGTAGCGGTAACAGATGGCAATAAGACACCGGCGCTCGCTGATCAATTAGAATCAGACATTACTATTCGTGAATTTGGCGCTATTGATGGTGATTTACTCAATAGGGCTGCACGTATTATTATCAGTCCAGGCGTAGCGCTTAGTACTCCTGAGGTCGCTCAAGCCCTTAAAGCAGGCGTTCCTATTGTAAGTGATATACAGGTGTTCAAAGATGCCTGCCATGCACCTATTATTGCTATTACGGGATCAAATGCTAAAAGCACCGTGACGACTTTAGTGGGTGAAATGGCTAAAGATGCAGGCATTAAAGTGGGCGTGGGTGGCAATATTGGTGTGCCAGTCTTAAGCATGTTGGATGATGATAGTCTGGGTGACGACATGGAGCTGGTAGTATTAGAGCTATCTAGCTTTCAATTAGAGACCGTCACTAATTTAGGTGCAAAAGTAGCCACTGTGCTTAATATGTCTCCTGATCATTTAGATCGTCATGGCGATATGCTAGGTTACCATCAAGCCAAGCATCGTATATTTCAAGGCGCTAAGTCGATCGTGGTGAATCGTGATGACCCCCTGTCTCGCCCATTAATTGCAGATAATATACCGCGCCTAAGTGTTGGCTCTAATTCGCCAGATTTGGGAAAGTATGGCATCATTACCGAAGGCGAGGGCTCTCTTTATTTGGCGAAGGGCACAACCAAGCTAATTAATGCAAATGAGCTTAGCATCAAAGGTAAGCATAATTTAGTTAATGCTCTAGCTGCTCTAGCACTTGGTGAGCTTGCTAATTTTCCTATGGACAGTATGCTAGAGACGCTTAAAGCATTTAATGGGTTAGCGCATCGTTGTCAGTTTGTGGCGAATATTGATGGTGTAGATTATTACAATGATTCTAAAGGTACCAATGTCGGCTCTACAATGGCTGCCATATCAGGTTTAGGGTCGGTTTATGCGACAAAAAATGAAGGTAAAACGAAGTTATTGTTAATATTAGGCGGACAAGGCAAAAACCAAAACTTTGGTGAGCTTTCACCACTGATTAATAAATATGTGAGCCAAGTGGTCTTAATCGGTGAAGATGCCCAAATTATCGAATCGCATTTGAATGAAGCGAAGCTATTAGATAGTGTGGATATCCATTTTTGTGATAATTTAGATAAAGCGATGACAAAAGCTCAAGCTTTAATACAAAGCAGTATGTCACAAATTACTGCCGTGGTATTATCACCAGCTTGTGCTAGTTTTGATCAATATCCAAGCTATACCAAACGTGGTGAGCATTTTTGTGAGCTTGTTAATCAGCTCAAGGCTTAATATGTCTTGTAAGATAATAGATAACTTATATACACCCCATGCTAGCCTATGCAATGTGTTGAGAATGAGGTTTATATATCTTATCAATTAAAACGTACCAGTTAATACGAACTAATAATAACGTATGAATCGTTATGATTAGTGGTATAAATGAGATTGGCACTATAAATAATATGTTTATCGTATATCAGTAAATTTATAATAGTTTAAGTACAGTTGACACCCTATGGCTAAAGATACCTCAGCAACTAGATATTCTCCAAATGCTCTATTAAAACAATCCCCTTCTAACACCAGTCTATTCTCTTTGCCATCAGCAGGTAGCGTGCTACTAACTAGTGTGTGCTGCTTACTGGTATTAAGTCTAGTCATGGTGGCGTCTGCCTCTATACCGTTTGCTAACATGCACGACATGAAGCAGCTTCATTTTTTTGATAGGCAATTAACCTATATTACGGTCGGAATTATCGCTGGGTGGTTTACCTATAAAGTCATCCCACTACGCATGTTTTATGATATGACATGGCTGGGTATGGGCCTACTAACCATGTTACTGCTACTGGTAGCTACCCTTATATTCGGTGACGAGATTAATGGTTCTAAACGTTGGCTTGAGTTTGGGCCTTTTAACTTTCAGGTTGCCGAATTAGTTAAATTAGTGATGGTCATTTTCACTGCAGACTTTGTGGTACGCCGTGGTAATGAGGTTAGACGAGGCATTGGTGGCATCCTGCGTATGGGTGCGCTCATATTCTTATTGGTTATCTTATTTTTAAAACAACCGGACTTTGGGTCACTAGTGATGGTTGTAGGTGTGATTTTAGCCATATTTTTTGTCGCTGGCGCGCCGTGGAGTCAGTCTTTATTTCTGCTATTTATGGGGCTCGTAGCTGGCGCATTTGCGGTTATCTTTCAAGAATATCGTATGAGCCGAGTGACCTCCTTTTTAGATCCCTTTGATGACATTCAAGGCTCTGACTATCAGCTTGCGCGGAGTTTGATCGCATTTGGTCGCGGTGAGGTAACCGGGGTAGGGTATGGCGAAAGTGTGCAGAAGCTTGCGCATTTACCAGAAGCGCATACGGACTTCTTACTGGCAATCACAGGTGAGGAGCTGGGTTTGATTGGCGTACTTACCGTATTGGTTTTGGAAGCGCTTATTATTATTAGCGCCATGCGCATCAGCTACATTGCTCTAAAAAATAGACAAATGCGACTGAGCTATACCGCTTATGGGTTTGCTGTTATCTTTATTGGTCAGGTCATGATTAATGGGGGTATGAATATGGGCATTATGCCGACCAAAGGGTTGACCATGCCATTTTTTAGTTATGGCGGCTCGTCTATCGTAATCAGTTTGGTTATGGTGGGTATATTGCTCAAGATTCATAAGAAGAGTCCACAGATACCAGGCAAGTACTGCCGAAACTATTAAGGTCTGATAGCTATATGTCAATTAAATATAGAGGCCTTTACAATATAGTAATTAAGAGTAGAACAGTTGAGTATAAGGTTATCAAGAACAGAGCAATCAAGAATATAGAGGGTAGCTGTAGAACAGATAGCTAACAACTGGCTGTAAACCCGTGCAACATCAAACTAAATTTGACCCAAGCACTGCTCATTGCGTAGCGGCGAGTTAGTCCACTGTTTTACAGCTTGACTTAACATAATCTCTGGCGCATCAACCTCAACTGGGGGCTGCTTCAATAACTGAAGAGACAGCTGAATAAGTGCCTGACACTTTTTTGTACTTGAGGTATCAATAGGTGTGGCTAAGTTTTGTTTAGATAGTTTCTGACCTTGCGCGTTTTCTACTAACGGCAAGTGATACCAGTGTTCGACGGCGGGTAACTCTAAATACTGCATAATGCTTATTTGAGCTGTGGTCAGCGGTAAGATATCAAGCCCCCGCATCACATGAGAGACGCCCTGCATGCCATCGTCCACACTGGCTGCTAAGAAGTAGTTGAAAATATTATCTGCTCGGCGCAGTACCACATCGCCCAACGTCTGTTGAGGGTTAGACCACTGCATGCCTTGAAGATGGTCCATAAACCCAATGATATAATTGGGCAATTGAATACGCGCTTTCAACCCCTCTATTGACAATTCAGGCCCCATTTCAGAGTCATGAAAAGACGAATCTTGCAATGAAGAATTTTGCAATAATGCGTTTTTAGAAAACGAGGTGCTTGTAGAAGGAGTGGATAAATTAAAAGGGGTGCGTGAATTACGCAAAGGCAAACAATATCTAGGATATATCTCATGGCCACTTAATTGTTTACGAGAACAGCTACAGCCATACACCCGTCTGTTTAAGACATTAAACAACATATCATTATAGATATCTTCACGCTCGGATTGATACCATATCTCCCCATCCCAGTGCAGTCCTAAATTCTCCAAATCTATTAATATCTGTTGGCTAAAGCTAGGATCGCAGCGCTGATGATCCGTATCTTCAATCCGCAACAACCATAGACCATTCAAAGACTTGATATGACAATAGCTTGCAATAGCTGTGGTTAGCGAACCTAGATGCAGCTCACCTGTAGGGGAGGGGGCGAAACGGCCCACAACTGGCCGATAAATAGGGCAAGATGTGGGCCGTTCAGAAGTAGGTATGATCATAAACAAAGGGCGTCACTAGCAGGTAAGAAAACGAACATTTAAATACTGCTGTAGATCTTAAGAATGACCCCAGTTTTGACGTTCTTTAATTTCAGACAACGTTTTACAATCAATGCACTGAGTAGCTGTAGGTCGTGCTTCTAAGCGGCGAAGTCCAATTTCAACACCACAGGTTTCACAAAACCCATAATCACCGCTGCTGATCTCTCCCAGCGACTTATCAATTTTGCGAATAAGCTTGCGTTCACGATCACGAGTACGCAGCTCTAAGGCAAACTCTTCTTCTTGAGTTGCACGATCATTCGTATCTGATAAAGAGGCAGATTCATCTTGAATGTAACTTTTCGTTCGGTCAGCATCACCTACAAGTTGTTGCTTCCATGCTTTAAGCATTGATTCAAAGTGTGCTAGCTGCTCATCTGACATATATTCTTCATCAGCTTTTGCTTCATAAGGCTTAAAAAGCAGGTCGTCAGTAGTAGTTTGACTCATCACAGTTTCCTATATCCTATCCATTTCATTTTAGGGTGCTGAAAATCATTGAACCTTATATCATAGTTTTATAACATATGCGAGAATTATATATTGACTGTATCGTAATACTAGGGTCTCGCAAACCTTCGGTATTTATTTTCATTATAGTCAAAGAACCCTGAAATGATTACAAAGTTACCAAGTACAATTACTATTCGCGTAGACTTAGTGAGGTTAACGCATAACCGTTTAGTAATTCACTGACTATAGGTTATTATTATATATAACCTGTATCACACCGCAGCTTTAGCCATCAGAACTAATTTTTTGACTATTAGGGCAAGTTCCTAATTGGTACTCCTAATATAGATGGCCACAAAATGGCTATATTCTCGCTAATCTTTGCTTATTTTTAGATAATATATCTATATTCTCTGCAAAATTTACTTTGATTGGCAAAAGTCTATCTCATTTTTAGCCTCACCAACCAAATACGGACACCCCCTAACCATTAAATTGCATAGCATTTATGTTATGGCGTTTATATTATCGATTGATGCGTTGAATATGGCTGTCATGCAATCCCTCACGGCATAATGTTATCCAGCGATAACCGGGTTTTGCCTGTTCATCAATAGCAAACTTATCTTCCTTAGGTTTGAATTGATAACATGTGGATGGCGTGGTGTACATCTTTATTCCTAAGTGTTCATAATCTTGGTGTTGATGCACATGCCCGCACACAATCGCCTTAAGATTAGAATGCTTTTCTGCCATACGCCATAAGGCGTCTGCATCTTTTGCAATATGATTATCTATCCATGCAGAATTCATTGATAGCACGTGATGATGCATTGCAATTATGACAGGATGATGACTGCTTTGAATATTATGGTGCAGCCACTTAATATTGTCAGTACCGATATTGCCATACACCTGTCCGGGCACGCTTGAATCAATCAATAATATTTTCCAGTTATTTGCCATGATTACGTGCTGCGAAAGCAATCGCTCATCAGGCTTACGTGCGATAAATTGGCGCTGATCAAAAGATGCTTTAGAACCAATTTCGTCCGTGACATCATGATTCCCTGCTATCCATGCAAAGGGGATGCCAGTTTGATGTAATAGGTGATAGATGCGGTCATATATTTCTAAATGGACTTCATTTACCAAATCCCCTGTGAGCAGAATAAGGTCACACCGTTTATTCTCACTCAGTGCTTGGGTCAAACAGGCCTCGAAACTTAGCTGATTATTGATACCAGATGTTTCAGTATTAGGGTCCAGATAAAGATGAAGATCTGTCAGCTGCAAGATATTAACGATACCATCGTCAGTAATTATCTGCGTGGGCGGATACTCGATAGAATTCATAAGATGGCCTTATGGGTATCAAAATGGGTGTCTAAATGGCTGTCATATAGGTTACTAAAAAGAGGTGAAAGAGTTAAGAGAGACGTGTCAAGCTAAATGCAGTTATAAAAGTCAATGCAAGTCCTAGAACAATGGCCAAACCTGTTTGAATGTCCAATAGAACACTGCCCCATACACCAGCAGTAACCGCTACTTGTGCCAAAATAACCGATATGATGACCATTTGCTTGGGAGAATGGGCGAATAGGCGAGCGGTCAAGGCAGGAAGTATTAATAAGCCACTTATCAGCAAGCTACCCACAGCTTGCAGCGCCAAGGCACAAAAGCCTGCTAATATACCCATAAAAAATATGCGTTGATATGCTGCGTTTATTCCAGCAACTTGTGCCAATTCGCGATGTGTTGCTAACAGAACTTGAGCACGCCAGATATAGATTAAAAAAGCGAGACCAATAGCGACACAAACCGTTAATACTGGCAAATCGCCCCAGCTCACTTCTAATAAATTGCCGAACAAATAACCCAAAACATTTGATTGCATTTGGGTAAGATGCGTCAAGGTTAACAGCCCAAAACAGAGCATGGTAACTGATACCACGGCTAAAACCGCATCATTTGGCAAACGTTCGTCATCAAGCCAAATAAGCCCCATCACCACTAATACACTCACAAGGGTGATACCAATAGCGAAGGGCATTTGAAACAATGCTGCCAGCGCCACGCCAAATAATGTGCCATGTGCCAAGGCATCTGCAAAGAATGCCATACGGCGCCATAGTACCAAACACCCAAGCGGTGCGGATAAAAGTGCCAATACACTACCAGCTATCCAAGCAGGAGCAATGATTTCTAGCCATTGTATAAAGAAAGTTGGCATAATGGGTCAATTCCGGCAACGATGAATGATCAATTGATCCTAAGAAGCTATGTTAAAGAGCTCTGTTTATAAACTATGAAGAAACTGTGCTAAAAAACTGTATTAAGAATCTAAGTTAAGAGGTATGTGTAGACTCACTGGGCTCTAAATGATGGCATTCATGAGGTTTATGAATATAAGGCTGTTCGTATTGATGACCAAACAGCTTTTTGAACTCATTTGATACCCCTAAGTCGCTGGGTTGACCTTCACAACAAATATGCTTGTTCAAACAAATCACCCGTCTACTGCCTCGCATGACCCAATGTAAATCGTGCGACACCACAACCATGGCACAATGTAAAAAAGGTGGCAGATCATCGATAAATTCATACAACCATCGCTCACTTTCAGGATCTAGGCCCTGCATGGGTTCATCTAAAATTAATAAATTGGGTTTGGTCATTAACGAACGCGCCAACAATACCCGCTGAGTCTCTCCCCCTGACAAATGGATAACCTGTTTTTTTAATAAAGGCTCAATTGACAAACGATCATACAAGAAATTTTGCTCATGTGTGCTTAGTCTTTTGCTTGTTTGATGCAAAAGATCTTGTACACGAAGTGGCAAAATAGCGGGCACGTTAAATTTCTGAGGTACATAACCAAGGTTAAGATTAGGATGACGTTTAAGCTGGCCCGAAGTTGGTTTAATTAGGCCCAAAATTAGCTTCATCAGTGTCGATTTACCTGCACCATTTGGCCCAATGACGCTTATTTTTTCATGTGGAATAATTTCTAGATTAATATTATTTAATAAGACCGTGGGCGGGGTTAATGCTAACGGCTTTGATACTGATTTAGCCGAGCGTGCGCCTTTTAACCAACCGCTAAGTTTCTTTGCCCCTGAGGCGTTAGTCGCTTGAGAGCCATCAGATGCTGGAGAGGCAAGATTAGCAGAAGAGGGTTTAAATGGTTTTGACCCCTGCCTATCAACTTCAAATCCTATGTCACACAGGGTTAATAAGGGGTCAAGATTGTGAATAGACGCTTGATGGTCAGACGCAGCGTTAGACACAACTGAAGTTGAGGAGGTGGGCTTAGAAGCAGTTGACATCAGTTAAGTCCCCTTCTGATCAGCAAAATGACCATCAATCTGATCAACATTCTCAACACCAAGCTGATCAGTAAGCTCTGTTGCAGACACAGCATTTGCGCAGGTTTGACACAGTCCTTTTAGTTCCATAATACTTTGCTCTACGCTAAACCCCACTTCTTCTTTGACATAACTTACTATGTTTTGAACCGGCATACCACTGAACTCTTGAACGCGTTTGCAGTCTTTACACATTAAAAACACCGCATTGTGTTCATTACGGGGATGACAACAGGGTACATACGCATTAATTGAGGTTAATTGATGAATAAAACCGATTTCTAATAGAAATTCTAACGTTCGGTAGATGGTAGGGGGTGCGACCAGCTTCGCTTTTTCGCCGGCTTGTTGTGCTCTACTATCTTGCAAACTTTGGATCAAATCATAGGCGCCCAGAGGTTTGTCTGATTTTAATATTAACTGATACACAGCACGTCTTAAAGGGGTAAACCTGGCACCTTCATCAGCACATAATTGTTCTGCGGTTTGAATACGACGTGCAATATCATCGGAGGTTAATGCATGAACATCATGGGCATGCGGAGTGCTCTTGCCGTGTAAAGCTGAGTGACAATCATCAGTATGGTTATCTAATATAGACATTACGGGCCTTAATATAGGGTTTAAATATTTGGATTTTGAAAATCCGGTATTTGAATGATGTTGGTTTTTAAAGATACAACATTCTGAAAAAACTACTTAACTGTTTTAATGTTATAGTATAACATATCAAATTCAAGTTTATCATCAGAGTATGCGAAACCAGTTATTAGAAATCATTTATAAAGTGGTAGAAAATTAAATCGCTGAATTATTAATTTAAACAAAGTAGAGTACCTTATGCAGATTACTATATCGACGACTATACCGACGACTCAACACACACCCTATCCGCCACGTATTACGCACAAAATATCTATACTCTGGACGACTTTAGCTGTGTCATGCCTATCGCTCGTTCTAACTGCTCCAGCAATTGCGGCAACGCAGTCAGCTGAAGACTCAGATCATCATGAACACTCGCTTCATCATGAGCATACAGAAAACCATGAGCATACAGAAGAGCATAATCATACAGACCATCTATATGAACAGCATCATGGGCAAAGTAAACTTAACAGTCAAAAGGTCAAAGGGTATGGTCATGTCTCAAAACTGGACCTTAGCAAAGTAGCTGACGTACCTGAGCACATACGTAATAAAACCCAAATTGCGATAAGTAACTACCCGTTATTTCTAATTAGTGAAGCGGTGACTCAAGGCGCACCCTCAGGTAAACTGTTGTTAAACGCTGGAAGTGTAGGGCATCATGGCAGCTTAAGTCCTACTGGATTTAAAACGGTAAAAGACAGTCGCTATGTAGTGTGGTTCGGTGAAGCGCTTGAATCAAATTTAGTTAAACCACTGTCCAAAAGCAATAATACCATCAGTTTATTTAAGCTAAACGCTTTTAATCGGTTGCCACTGCGTGATGTACAAGGTCAAAAAATAGAGGGCACGATGGATCCCCATATCTGGTTAGATCCTGAGAATGCAAAAGCGATTGCACGCGCATTAGGGGCTATCTATAGTCGCGCTAATCCGCAATATAAAGAAACCTATTTACAAAATGTACAAAAGTTTTCAAGTGATATGAATGCCGCAGTGGCTAAAGTAAAATCCAATGGCATAAAGCAAAAGCCTTACTGGGCTTATCACGATGCCTATGGCTACATAGAGCCCACTTTGAACCTCAAGATGATAGGCGCTTTAACAGCTGACCATCATTTGTCGCCCAAAGCAGGACAATACCATTGGCTCAAGCAAAATAAACCTCATGAGAAAATGTGCATGATTTTACAGTCTTCTAATAATGATGGCGCGCTCGCAAAACTAGGACCTGTGGTAAGTACCGTACAGCAAGAAGATATGAGCGACGCCACTGATTTTGTATCAGGTTGGCTTAACTTAGGTAAAGATATCAATGCGTGTATAAATCAAAGTGGCTAATTCAAAGTGGCTAATTCAAAGTGGCTATGCTGCAATTGAGTTGCAGTCGAGCCTTAGAACAAACCTTAAATAAGTCTTTGACAGGCCTTCAAAGCAGCCCTAGAAGTAGTGCCGGATAAAATACTGTCTCATTTTCTATCATTTACATAGATACTCATAAAAATTATTCAGTAAAGGTTGTTTTTTTTCTTGCTTTACTATAAAGCCATCACTATAATAGTCGGCGATTTATATTGTAGAAATGCCATGCCATCTCATTCAAAAACGCCATTACGTGCGTCTGAAAGAATACAACAACAACGACTTAAGTTACGACGACAATCTAAGATAAGAACCAGTGTTCTTATCTTAATTATAATAGTAGCCAGTTTAATCGATATCTTATTCTATCGGAGTGACGCGGCAAACACTATAAATACTGGGTTTATAGTTACCAAAAGTGTTGCTTTAGGCGCATTAATTAATTGGGTAGCCCTAACCGTGTTTATTTGGTTTGTATTCAGATACACGGGTGCTAAATCAAAACACAATATAGTCGGGCAGTTATACCTTGGGCAGATCATAAAGTGGGTCATAATACTGATAGGATTTGGTGTGGTATTTATGACTGTTAAGTCGTTAATGCCTGCGATGGTAATAGCTGGTTTCCTAGTAATGCAGTTTGCACACTTTGTAGCCTTATGGAAATTTGCTTAACGAACGCCTGATAAGGTTTATAGTAACCGCTTTATATTATAATAATTATAGTTTTTAGTAGTTTATACGTTTTGCTTATATCAAATTTCACAGTAATGAACACTATAATAGTTGTTAATTTGGTGCAGAATTAGTGTATGATGAGAACATATTTTATAAGCGCTTTTAAAGCTATTCAGCATTTTTAAAACAAGCGTTAATTAAGACAGTTCACATCTTAAATCTATATATATACTATTAGATTATTGTACAAAGCACTTAATATCTAAACAAATAAATGTTCATTTAAATATAAAATTTAATTAGCCAAAAGTTTTTATAAATATTTTTTGCTAATTAAATTATTGGTTAACACACTCTGATAAGAAGCTAAGATTATGGCATCTGAAATAACCTCGACTGATTATATCGCTCACCATTTGACCAATTGGACATTTGGCTATTTACCTGGCGAAGGTTGGAAAGTTGCTCATACCGCTCAAGAAGCTGGTGAGATGGGCTTTATGGCCATCCATCTAGACTCAATGCTTTGGTCAATCGGTTTGGGTATTCTGTTCTGTGCGCTATTTTGGTTTGTTGCAAAAAAAGCAACCTCAGGCGTACCAGGTAAATTACAATCATCGATTGAAATGATTGTTGAATTTGTAGATACAAATGTTCGTGATTCTTACAGTGGCACATCAAAATTAATCGCACCATTAGCGCTAACTATATTTGTATGGATTTTCTTGATGAACCTGATGGATTTAATACCCATCGATTATATACCAGTATTGGCGCAAAAAATTGGCGCTGCTATGGGATATGATCCACATCATGTATACTTTAAGATTGTGCCAACTACTGATCCTAACATTACATTAGGTATGTCATTTTCAGTATTTGCGTTAATTATATATTACAGCATTAAAGAAAAAGGCATTGGCGGCTTTGTAGGGGAGCTAACGCTTCATCCCTTCAGTGCTAAGAACCCAATTGCAAAAATTATTTTAATCCCAATCAACTTCATCTTAGAATTTGTAACCTTAATTGCTAAACCAATTTCACTTGGCCTACGTTTATTCGGTAACATGTATGCAGGTGAGTTGATTTTTGTATTGATTGCCTTAATGCCATTCTGGATTCAATGGGCATTATCAGTACCTTGGGCTATTTTCCACATATTAATTATTACTCTTCAGGCGTTCGTATTTATGATGCTAACGATAGTTTACCTATCACTTGCTTCACAAACCGAACATTAATTAAAGTTTTTTTTCTAAAGTAAATGAGGATACATCAATGGATCCAGTATTAGGTGGTTACACAGTTATCGCAGTTGCATTACTAATCGGTTTTGGTGCTTTAGGCACTGGTATTGGTTTTGCTATCTTAGGTGGTAAGTTTTTAGAAGGCGTAGCACGTCAGCCTGAGCTTGGCTCACAGTTACAAACTCGTATGTTCATTGTCGCTGGCCTACTAGATGCGGTACCAATGATCGGTGTTGGTATTGCGATGTTACTATTATTCGCTAACCCTCTAGCTTAATTTAAACATCAGTGGCCCCTGTTGATCATTCGCAAGTATTTGGGATGATTTATCAGATAGCGAATGGTCAATAATACTGATTTTTATTAATAAAGAGGTGATCGTGTGAATATTAATCTTACCCTTATCGGTCAGTCTATAGCGTTTGCAATATTTGTATTATTTTGCATGAAGTTCATTTGGCCTGCACTTATGGGTGCAATCGAAGAACGCCAACAGAAGATTTCTGAAGGTCTTAATGCAGCTGAAAAAGCAAAAGCTGATTTAGCGAATGCTGAGCAATCAGTTGAGCAAGAGCTAGCTACTGCTAAAGTTAAAGCAGCTGCATTAATCGAGCAAGCAAATAAAAGCGCTAACCAGCTTATCGAAGAAGCAAAAGCACAAGCAGAAGTTGAAGGTGAACGTATCCGTCAACAGGCTCGTGAATCTATCGATCTTGAAATTAATCAAGCTCGTGAAGGTTTACGCAGTCAAGTTTCAGAGCTTGCAGTACTGGGCGCTGAACAGATTCTAAAAGAAAAAGTTGATGCACAGCAGCACGCTAGAATGCTAGAAGATTTAGCAGCTAAGCTATAGCATTTCATCAATTTAGACATTGAAGCGTTATAATTTTTTAGACGTATTAATTAAAGTTAGACGTATTAATTGAAGTTAAATGGTATCAATTAATAACTATCTGTTTATTAGTTCAAACGATTCCTTAAGTTGTATGCTAAAGGGATTAATGAATAGATAAGTTCTATAAACTGTCTAAAACAGATTAACAGCTAAATTAATTGATTGGGAATTAGGTTATAACTTTGTCTACTACTGACTTTATACAAGTTCGTTTTAATACAGTTTTTATAAACTATATGGCTAAGAGGACATAATGGCTGAATTATCTACACTAGCGCGACCCTACGCCAAAGCTGCATTTGATTATGCACGTGACAATACTGTCATTGGTGAATGGGAAGATTTCCTTCAGTTCGCAAGTAGCGTGGTTGGTGATTCTACTTTTGTAAAAATGCTTGATAATCCTGCCATTTCTTCTGATCAAAAAGCAGATGCATTAGTAGGCATCTATGATGATCATGTTTCATCAAATTTAGATCAATCGGCTAATAAGTTGACTACAGCCACAGCAGAAATTAAAAACTTTGTGCGTCAGCTTGCGGATCAAGAGCGTTTGCGCTTATTACCTCAGGTATTACAGCAATTTCGTTTGTATCGTGCCAAGGAGCTTAAACAAGTCGATGTACACATTACATCTGCCTATCCTTTAGAGGATGCTCAGCGCACTATGATTCAGCGCCAATTAGAACAATCTCTTTTTGCCTCTATTAATCTCCATGAAGATGTAGATCCCAGATTGTTAGCGGGAGCTACCATTAAAATCGGCGATAAGCTTGTTGATGATTCGGTGCGTGGAAAATTAAAACAGCTAAAAACACAGTTAACTGCTTAACGTAAACTTAGTAATACAAGATGAATTTATTTCAATTCTCATTTAGTACGAATAAGTGAATTCTCAATTAAAGCTTACATACATTTCTTATATTTTTATAAAAAGTTGTTAAGCTAAAAAATTCGGCGAGTAAGCAGGCAATCACAAATTAAAGGAACAAGGCAATGCAACAATTGAATCCAGCAGAAATCAGTCAACTGATTAAGCAGCGAATTCAAGACCTTGATACAAGCGCAACCGCTAAGAATGAAGGCACTATTGTCAAAGTATCTGATGGTATTGTACAGATTCATGGTCTTGAAGATGCAATGTACGGTGAGATGATTGAGTTTGAGGGTGATGTCTATGGTATGGCATTAAACCTTGAACAAGACTCCGTAGGCGCAGTTGTATTAGGTGATTTCTTAGGTCTACAAGAAGGCCAAAAAGCTTACTGTACAGGTCGTATTTTAGAAGTGCCAGTAGGCCCAGAGCTATTAGGACGTGTTGTTGATGCACTAGGCAACCCAATCGATGGTAAAGGTCCTATCAACGCTCAGCTAACAGATAAAGTTGAAAAGATTGCACCAGGCGTTATCGCTCGTCAATCTGTTGATGAGCCAGTTATGACAGGTTATAAAGCTGTTGATACCATGATTCCTATTGGACGTGGTCAACGTGAGCTCATTATTGGTGACCGTCAAACTGGTAAAACTGCTTTAGCTATTGACGCGATCATCGCTCAAAAAACCTCAGGCATTAAGTGTGTATACGTCGCTATCGGTCAGAAACGTTCTACCATTGCCAATGTGGTACGTAAACTTGAAGAAACTGGCGCCTTAGAATACACCACAGTTGTTGTGGCATCAGCTTCTGAACCTGCTGCGTTACAATATATCGCACCATATTCTGGTTGTACGATGGGTGAATACTTCCGTGATCGCGGTGAAGATGCACTAATTGTATATGATGACTTATCAAAACAAGCAGTAGCTTATCGTCAGATTTCACTACTACTACGTCGTCCACCAGGACGTGAAGCTTATCCTGGTGATGTATTCTATCTTCATTCACGTCTACTAGAACGTGCATCACGTGTAAACGCTGATTATGTTGAAGAGTTCACCAATGGTGAAGTAAAAGGTCAAACAGGTTCTTTAACTGCACTACCGATTATTGAAACACAAGCAGGTGACGTATCTGCCTTCGTACCTACTAACGTCATTTCTATTACTGATGGTCAGATATTCTTAGAATCTAGCTTATTTAACTCAGGTATCCGTCCTGCGGTTAACGCTGGTATATCAGTTTCTCGTGTTGGTGGTTCTGCTCAGACCAAGATTATCAAGAAGCTGTCAGGCGGTATTCGTACTGCGCTGGCTCAATATCGTGAACTTGCGGCATTTGCTCAGTTTGCCTCTGATCTTGATGATGCGACTAAGCAGCAGTTAGATCATGGTGAACGTGTTACTGAATTAATGAAGCAAAAACAGTATTCGCCTATGTCTATTGCTGAACAAGCCGCTGTAATTTATGCGTCTAACGAAGGCTACTTATCAGACATTCCTGTTGAAAAAATTGGGGATTGGGAAGAAGCTTATCTTCGCTATATGCATGACGAACATGCTGATCTTATGAAAGAGATCAATGAAACGGCAAACTACAACGATGATATCGCTGGCCGTTTGAAAGCTTCAGTTGAAACCTTCTTAAAAGATCATACTTATTAATTAGGTTTGGTTGCGATAAGATGGCTTATCGCAACTTTTAGAATGTAAGTGTAACTCTCATTTAAACCCCGCCGATTTGGAAATGCTATGGCAAGTTTAAAAGAAATTCGTGCTAAAGTGACGAGTATCAAAAGTACGCAGAAGATTACGCGTGCGATGCAAATGGTTGCAGCTAGTAAGATGCGCCGTGCGCAAGAGCGTATGGAAGTCGGTCGTCCTTATGCGGATAATATGCGCCGTGTAATCTCACATTTAGTGAATGCCTCATCAGACTATAAACATTCTTACATGACGAATCGACAGGTTAGTCGTATCGGTTATATTGTAGTAACCTCTGATCGCGGCCTCGCAGGAGGTTTAAACATCAACTTGTTTAAACAATTGACGACACATGTAAAAGAGTACCAAGATCAGTCTGTCGAGTCAGAATTTGCAGTCATAGGCTCTAAGGGTGTAAGTTTCTTTAAGAGCTTTGGTGGCAATGTAACGTCCGCTGTCACAGATTATGGTGATAATCCCACATTTGAGCAATTAAACGCTCCTGTGCAAGCGATGCTTGAGGATTACAGCCAAGGTCGCTTAGATCGTATTTTTGTGGTCTATAATAAATTTATTAATGCCATGACGCAGCAGCCTATTGTAAATCAGCTCGTTCCATTACCTGATGATGCAATTGATAAAGATTCAGGTATTCGTGCTGAGACCAATTGGGATTATATTTACGAGCCAGATGCTAAATCGTTGATTGATGGTTTACTTGACCGTTATATTGAATCTATTGTCTATCAGGCGGTTATGGAAAATATAGCATCAGAGCAATCTGCACGTATGGTTGCCATGAAAGCAGCTACAGATAACGCTGGCGATCTTATTAATGATTTACAGTTAGTATATAACAAGCTGCGTCAAGCAGCGATTACCCGAGAGATTTCGGAGATTGTCGGCGGAGCTGCTGCTGTTTCGTAATTAGTTAACTTTTTTTATAAAGCATATTTTATAAAGCCCATATTTTAGAAGTTCAAGGAGAACGCTATGAGTAGCGGTCATATAGTACAGATTATTGGCGCAGTAATTGACGTCGAATTTAACCGCACTGATGTACCTCAGGTATATGATGCGTTAGTTGTAGATGGTACCGAAACTACGTTAGAAGTTCAGCAGCAGTTGGGTGATGGTGTTGTTCGTACTATTGCAATGGGTTCTACTGAAGGTCTTAAAAGAGGCCTCCCCGTAACCAATACCGGCGCACCTATTACGGTTCCTGTTGGTGATGCAACACTAGGTCGTATTATGGACGTATTAGGTCGTCCGATTGATGAACAAGGTCCAGTTAATGCTGAAGACCATTGGTCAATTCACCGTCAAGCGCCATCGTACGATGCGCAAGCAAATAGCACCGATCTTCTAGAAACAGGTATCAAAGTAATTGACTTACTTTGTCCGTTTGCTAAAGGTGGTAAAGTTGGTTTATTCGGTGGTGCCGGTGTTGGTAAAACCGTTAACATGATGGAATTGATTAACAACATCGCACTTAAGCATTCTGGTTTATCAGTATTTGCTGGTGTCGGTGAGCGTACTCGTGAAGGTAACGACTTCTATCATGAGATGCAAGAAGCAGGCGTTGTTGATGTAGAGAATTTTACTAATTCAAAAGTTGCGATGGTTTATGGTCAGATGAATGAGCCACCAGGTAACCGTTTACGCGTTGCTCTAACGGGTTTGACAATGGCTGAGTATTTCCGTGATCAGACTGATGAGACCGGCAAAGGTAAAGATGTATTATTATTTGTTGATAACATCTATCGTTATACGCTAGCTGGTACAGAAGTATCTGCACTTTTAGGTCGTATGCCATCTGCTGTTGGTTATCAGCCAACACTAGCAGAAGAGATGGGTGTTCTACAAGAACGTATTACATCAACTCAAACGGGTTCTATTACTTCTATCCAAGCCGTATATGTACCAGCCGATGACTTAACTGATCCATCACCAGCGACTACCTTCGCTCACTTGGATGCAACTGTTGTACTAAGCCGTGATATTGCCTCACAAGGTATTTATCCAGCGATTGATCCTCTTGATTCAACTTCTCGTCAGCTTGATCCGCAAGTGATCGGTGAAGAGCATTATAATGTTGCTCGTGGTGTTCAAGAAGTACTACAGCGCTATAAAGAGCTTAAAGATATTATCGCTATTCTAGGTATGGATGAGTTATCAGAAGAAGATAAGCTGGTCGTTTATCGTGCACGTAAGATTCAGCGCTTCTTGTCTCAGCCGTTCCATGTTGCAGAAGTATTCACTGGAGCGCCAGGCAAATACGTATCATTACGTGATACCATCGCAAGCTTCCGTGATATCTTAGATGGTAAGTACGACGACTTACCAGAGCAAGCGTTCTATATGGCTGGTGGAATTGATGAAGTGGTTGCCAAAGCTGAAGAGATGAAAGCTAAATCTGCTGCTTAATATCCTATACCTATAGCTCATTTATAAATTTAATAAGGTATGACACAATAAATTTATTGCGTCATACCTTCCAATAATTTTTTTTAAATAGATAAGAATGACTGGTTTTATTTACTTTAAAACTATACAATTCTCAAAACTATACTGAATTTGCAAGTTAACGAGTTAATGACGGAGAGTCGCATGGCAACTTTACAATGCCGAGTAGTAAGTGCTCGCGAAGAGATATTTGCTGGTGAAATCAATATGTTGATTGCGACAGGTAGTGAGGGTGAAGTTGGTATCTTAGCAGGTCATACGCCGCTTATAACGCTACTTAAGCCAGGCTCATTAAGAGTGCAATTAGCAGATGGTACAGAAGAAGTAATTTACGTTTCTGGTGGTGTTCTTGAAGCACAGCCTAAATTAGTCACTGTTTTGGCCGATACGGCATTACGAGCGCATGATTTAGATGAAGCTAAAATTATTGAGGCGCGTAAGAAAGCAGAACAAATGCTTGAGAATCAATCTGAAACGCTACAGACTAATGCTGCAATGGCTTCACTTGCGGAATCGGTTGCTCAGTTACAAACTATTAGAAAATATCGCAACCGTGCTTAACGATTTTGCTAGTCGTCTAGAATTGTAGCTAATATCTATGAGAGTTTATTTATATAAATATAAAAGCAGCCTTTAAAGGTTGCTTTTTTTATGAGCTAATTTTAAATGTACTGCAATCTGTTCATGATTTCTTTAATTTGCATATTCCTTCTTTAATTTGCGTATTTCACTGCAATTTAAATATACATTATAGAATATCAGATAACGTCGTAGCTTTAATATTACTATACGAAGTTTTAAAGACGGCTAGATTCAAAAACAACATCCATTTAAAGCAGTTTAATTTTGTTTTAGTTATATCAGACTTATATCCATGCTATTTAGTTATATACTTTTGTTTCAAGCATGATTATTATAGAGCTTAAGGATATTTATTGGTTATACTGTCATATAATCTATATAATAATTATTAAATAGTGTAGTTGATAATAAACAGTATTGTTGTGATAGAGGCAATCAAAGTACCTACTAAAATATGTTTTGAGGAATAATAATGTCTAATATTGATGAAGAACAAACCCCAAGAATTTTAATTGTAGAAGATGATGAGCGTTTAGCAATGCTAACGCAGGACTATTTAGTAAAAAATGGTATGGATGTCGCTATTGAAACCGATGGTAATCGTGCTATTCGACGAATCATTAATGAGCAACCTGATTTAGTTGTTTTAGATGTGATGCTACCAGGTAGTGACGGTTTGACAGTTTGCCGTGAAGTCCGTCCACACTATCATAGTCCTATTTTGATGCTTACTGCACGTACTGAAGATATGGATCAGGTATTAGGATTAGAGATGGGAGCCGATGATTATGTCGCAAAACCTGCTCAGCCACGTGTCCTACTTGCTCGTATACGTGCACTATTAAGACGTTCGGACAATGCCCCTTCTGAAGAAGTTCCTCAGCGATTAGAGTTTGGTGAGTTGGTCATTGATAATGGTGGACGCTCCGTAACCCTTAATGAAGAATTGGTCGACTTCACTAGTGCGGAATATGATCTGCTTTGGTTATTAGCTTCTAATGCGGGACGTATCTTATCACGTGAAGATATTTTTGAGCGTTTACGCGGTATTGAATATGACGGACAAGATCGTTCAATCGATGTTCGTATTTCTCGTATTCGTCCAAAAATTGGTGATGATCCTGAAAATCCAAAACGCATCAAAACGGTACGTAGTAAAGGCTATTTATTTGTCAAAGAAGGTAACTAGACGCCTACCTTATCTAATAACTTAAGGATGCGAATTAAAAGTTAATATAAAGGCTTTTAATTAAGTTACTTTCAATATATATTACTGTAAAACCAGCCTTAGGCTGGTTTTATCATTTCAACTGTCTTTGAAGTCTCGGTAGCAGTATATAATAGTGTTCAATGTAAAGACTATCTAGAATTTCAGATGATTCACTTGGGGAATAATCTAAAGTTCAATCAATAAATTAGTTAATTTGCTACATAAACTCAATAACAATCTACAATAGTTTATACGGCTTAACTTGCAATTTGGTATAAACTGAACAATCTTAAGATCCATTAGACCATCACGATCCATTAGACCATGACGTTCCATTAGACCATCTATGCCAATATTCTCGTCATTAAAACACAGTATTTTTCTACGTATATATGCTGGGTTATTACTGGTTTGTCTTTTTGTTGCTTTATTTGCTCAGCTTTTAGTAGACACCATTAATAAAGAACGCATCCAAGCTTACCGAGAGAACATGGCCACTGGTGCTATGTATTTGGTAAGCTCAGGCCTCAAACAGCAACCTAACGATGATCAACGTGAGGTATGGTTAAAAGACATTAGCCAACTTTTCGGAGACGATTTCAATATCCAGTCTGAAACAAGTATTGACTTTAAAGCCAGTGAATTAAAACGCTTGGAAGATGAAAAAACTGTACTACGATATAATATGCAGCCAGCGTATGCCGATGTTTTTCACCCTATTGAAGGTGAAGATAATGTTATCACGGTCCGTGTTACCAAGGTCACTCAGCAGCAAGTACGAGCCATGGCGGTTTTGTTATTAAATGATCTGTCTTACTTTGAAAGTATAGATGGCAAACGCCAACGCTTACGTGAAATGTCAGAACGCTTTGCTTTTCCGTTAAGTATAAAGCACGTTAATAATATGGACCTAGATGAGGATCAACTGCGCCGTTTGCACAGTGATGAAGTTATCATCTTATTCAAGGACAGTACGCTTTCAGATGACTCTTCGATTAAGATAATATCCCCCTCAGAAATTAAAGATATGGTCGTTGTCATCGGCCCAGTTGGTCTTTTCAAATGGTTTCCTTTTAATTTAATTATTAGTGTGGTACTGATCAGCATGTTTCTGATTAGTTTGGGTGTTTATGCGCTTATTTTCCCCCTTGAGCGTAAATTACAGCTGATACAGTCAGGGGTGAATGAAGTGGGTGATGGTAACCTTGATACGCGCGTTCAAGTAGTTGGACAGGATGAAATAGCTAAGCTTGCGGCAACTTTTAATACGATGACTGAGCACATAAAGCGGCTTATTGAATCGCAACGTGAGTTAACCCGTGCGGTATCACATGAATTAAGAACCCCAGTTGCTCGTATTCGCTTCGCTGTTGATATGCTAGCAGATACCGAAGATGAAGAGTCTCGTCATATGCAGCGCGATTATATTGATGAGGATATAGAGTCGCTAAATGGCTTAATTGATGAAATTCTAACCTATGCCAAGCTTGAGGAAGGCTCCCCTAAACTTGACCTTGAATCTATTGATCTAAAAGAATTAGTGGATCAGATCGTTCGGGAAACCAACGCTTTAGGCAAACCTATAGAAGTAGTAGGCCTATCATCGACCTCAAAATTTACTGCCGTAGCAGACCGCCGTTACTTACACCGCGTAGTCCAAAACCTTGCCGGTAATGCTTTAAGATATGCTGATTCTAAGATTATTATCAGTTGTGGTGTTCGTAAGGGTGAAGCGTATGTCAGAGTGGAAGATGATGGGCAGGGCATTCCTGAAGAAGATCGAGATAAGGTATTTGTCCCCTTTGCACGTTTGGACGACAGCCGTACCAGAGCGTCAGGGGGTTATGGCTTAGGACTATCTATTGTATCGCGTATTGCGTTCTGGTTTAACGGCACAATGTCAGTCGATGAAAGTCCGAAACTAGGCGGAGCGAGATTTACCATGCGGTGGCCGGTACGTCCATTGACTCAGACCATTTCAGCTGACCTGCTTACTCAAGAAAAAGGCGAGAAGAAACTAATTGAAGATGAAGATTAATTACTTAACTTATTCTAGTTATATCTTTATTGCAATCTTTAATGCTTACATTCTAATCAGCTAGCTAATTTTAATTAAAGTGTTGTTGATGCCGCAATACAGCTAAGCTATTTCAAAACAAAGCTATGTCAAAAAAGAAGGCTATGTTCAAAGTAGGCTGTGTTCAAAGTGATATGGAAAACGTACTATGTGTCAGCTGTTTTGTCTGACGAAAGGGCCTTTGAAACAAGGGGTAATCGAACACAAACTTGTAACCCTCCTTCGGGGTGGTTAATCGCTTCTACCGTGCCATGATGAAGCGCTGTGATTCGCTTCACTATCGCTAATCCCAGTCCACTACCCTGAGTTGTACGTGCTGTTTCACCGCGCTCAAAAGGCTGCATAATACGCTCTAAGTGTTCATGCGCCACGCCAGAACCACAATCGCGTACACAAATTATTAATTGCTCTGTTGCTTTTCGCACCATACCCGGGGTTGCTATAGATTCTTCATCATCATAATCAATCTCTGATGAGTTAAAGGTGGGCGTTACGGTTGCTGTCATGTAGATAGGCGGTTTGCCATACCGCTGCGCGTTAACCACTAGATTGATAATGAGACGTTTGATTGATAAAGGTCTTATAGCGACCTTGCGCAAACCATCAGTTTGATAGATAAATTCCATGGGGGAAAACTGAACCATAACTTCTTTAAAAATAGCATCTAGATCAGTGACGCGGACGGGCTCATCAGACCCATCTTTCATAAAAGAGATAAATTGCTCCAATATCGCATCCATATCTTCAATATCATAAATCAACCCTTCACGTAAAAATTCATCAGGCAACATTTCTGCGGTTAAGCGCATACGCGTCAGGGGGGTTCTCAAATCATGAGAGATACCTGCCAACATAATCGTACGCTCCTTTTGAGCCTGATTAAGGGTACTAAATAATCGATTAAAAGCCATATTTACTCGGCGTATTTCAGTCGTTCCTGTATTTGTTGGTAACGTTGTGGCGCTACCTAAACGGATGTAATTAGTGGCTGCCTGTTGGAGTTTTCGTAGGGGGCGATTTAGTTGTCTTACTAATAATAAGATAGTGAGTAAGGTAAATAAGGGGATACCTAAGATAAAAAATATTAGGGAGCTTGGGCTATATTGTGCATAAAAAATGACAGGTTCTCTTATCCAAAATTCTGGATGCTCAGTATCTTTTACCCAAAGCTGCGGCGTGGGTTTGAATTTGAAATAAACCACACTCTCATTGCCAATCTGCTCACTTATTTCTTGTTGAATAATATCTGTAAAAAATCCGGCCACCGCTTTATTAGACACATCTGGAAACTGGCTAGAATCTTCTACCACTGTGATATGGTTATTGGCTAAAATCCAATTCGTAACCTCTTGGTTGTCAGCCCAACGTTCACGGGTAGCACTAATGAGCTTAATTTCTGTTGATAGATAGCGCGCATGGTTCTTAAGCTCTGGAAGATATAAACTACGCCAAAAAAACCAAATGGAGACCACCACACTCAGGGTCACCATGAACATAACAGCTAGGGTGGTTTGCCACGTATTAGAGTAGGGTTTTAAACGTAGCTTCGAGAAAAAAGAGTGTTTAAAAGGGGAGTTCATTATTTAATCGCTTATCATATTTAAAGTGTTTACAATTAAACCCGTTAAAAGGTTTTCAAATAAAGAGTATTCTGATATAATTATGCCCTTTTTGGTATACCTACGTAAGAGAGAGACATTATGGTTGTAATTCGTTTAGCACGGGGCGGTGCCAAAAAACGCCCATTCTATCAAGTTGTTGTAGCAGATCAACGTCGTTCACGCGATGGCCGTTACATCGAAAACATTGGTTTTTACAACCCTTTAGCTAAAGGTCAAGAAGTTGAGCTTCGTTTAGATATGGAAGCATACAATGCTTGGATCGAAAAAGGCGCACAGCCTTCTGATCGTGTAAAATCATTAGCAAAAGGTTATAAGCCAGCTGTTGTTGATGAAACTGCTTAATTTACTGCGTTACTGATATGAGAGTATATCTTATCAACGCAAAATTTTAAGTAAATCTTTATTAGTTAGGCTGTTAAATAGCTAGCTATGATAGATTGCTGTCTGTGAGTATGCTTTATGACAACCCCCAATGCTGATAGTCTTATTAAAGTAGGACAGCTTAAAAAACCATACGGCATAAAAGGCTGGTTATGGGTTTTTAGTGACACCGAGAAGCGTGAGGAGATTTTTGAATACTCACCATGGTGGATGAAAACAGCCTTAGGTTTCAAACCTTTGACTGTTTCCCAGTGGCGCAAACAAGGTTCAGGTATTGTGGCTCAATTTGAGCAAGTCCCTGATCGTAATATTGCAGAAACCATGAATGGGGTTAGCATTTGGATTGATAAAGACAGTCTGCCCGATACTGATGAAGACGAGTACTATTGGTCTGATTTAGTCGGTTTGCGTGTTATAAATATGCAAGAAGAGTGTCTTGGTATTGTTAGAGAGCTGTTTGAAACGGGTGCGCATCCTATTCTAAAGGTGACACCTAGTCCTGATAGTATCGATGATGAACCGCGTATGATACCTTGGCATAAGCAAACGGTTGACGAGGTTGATTTAACGTCTGGATATATGGTTGTTGATTGGGAAAAAGATTTTTAATTTGATTTAATCTTTTAACCGATAATAATTCAGCTATATAATTAGGCAGTTTAACGACTCAGTTATATATATAGCGACTGAAATAAGTTTAAATGCTCAATTAACAAATGAGGGTGACGTTATGTATTTTGCAGTCATCACCATTATGCCTGAGATGTTTGCTGCAATTACTGAGTATGGCATTACAGGTAGAGCGGTTCAAAACAAGCAAGCAGTTATCGATTGTATTAATCCTAGGGATTTTACACTGGATAATTATCGCCGTATTGATGAGCGTCCTTTTGGGGGTGGTCCAGGTATGGTGATGAAAGCTGAGCCTTTAGCAAAAGCTATTGAATTTGCTAAGAGTAATGCAAGTCAGCATGGTTGTCTGGTTGATGCTCAACATTGCCCCGTTGTCTACCTATCGCCTCAGGGCGAAACCTTAGATGAATCGATGGTAGTGTCACTGCGTAAGTATGACGGCATGATATTGTTATGTGGTCGTTACGAAGGCATTGATGAGCGATTAATACAGCAGTATGTTGATTATGAAGTTTCTATAGGCGATTTTGTATTGACTGGCGGTGAGTTACCAGCGATGGTACTTATGGACAGCGTAATACGACGGTCACCCGATGTGATGGGTGATTCTCAATCAGCTGAACAAGATTCTTTTGTCGAAGGGTTGCTTGATTGCCCACATTATACTAAACCTCATGAATTTGAGGGAGCACGTGTACCTGATGTTTTACTTTCTGGGCATCACGCTAATATAGCGAAGTGGCGCTTTTTACAGCAGGTAGAACGTACTAAAGCTCGGCGTCCTGACTTATGGCAAAAATTTGAGCCGACTAAGGAACAAGCAAAAGTGTTAAAAAAACTTAATCCTAATAATAGCAACAAAGCGTATTTGGATTAAACAGTAATTTTTTTAAATACTTTTTATTTATATAGATAAAGTGATTATTGATACCTTGTCAGTAATACGTCATACCAGTTATTTTAATCTAATTCTGTTTCTCCATCTAATCTTATTGAAGATGATGGGGTAATTATTATAAACGGGTGGTAAGCGATTTAGCCTATGCCATCCCATGTGAGGAGCAATCTCATGAGTAATGCACATCCATTAGTACAAGCAGTTGAAAATTCGCAATATATTGAGCGTCCTGACTTCGCTGCTGGTGATACAGTTGTGGTACAAGTAAAAGTACGTGAAGGTGAGCGTGAGCGTCTACAGGCATTTGAAGGTGTGGTAATCGCAAAACGTAACCGTGGTTTAAACTCAGCGTTTACCGTTCGTAAAATTTCAAGTGGTATCGGTGTTGAGCGTGCTTTCCAGCTTCATTCTCCTATCATTGATAGTATTGAAGTGAAGCGTCGTGGTGCTGTTCGCCGTGCTAAATTGTACTACTTACGTGAGCGCTCTGGTAAATCAGCTCGTATCCGTGAAAAATTATCTGTGCGCCGTGAAGGTGTTCAGAGCAAAACGGATGCTGGCGTTCCAGATGCAGTAGAAACTGCTCCAGGTATCTAAATAGCAGACGCTAATCAGCTTTTTGATATTTAATAGTCTATATCGATTATATATGTCTTAAAGTTAGATAGATATCAAAAGGCCCTTAGCTCACTGAGTTAAGGGCTTTTTTAGTGTTTAATTTTAGAGTCTTAGTCTTAATAACAAGCTATAAAACATCTCTGTACTTAGTAGTCTATAATTATACTTTTAATAAATTAAGTGAGAAATAATATTATAACGCTTCTATATGCCAGCAACTTATATCAACAACTTATCACGGCAACTTGCAATACGAGCAAAATTACCCCATTAATAGAACTATAGTAATTTTTCAAATAAACGGTAATCTATGGATAATGATTCGACGACAATAGCTTCAGCAGCTTCATCAATCGCAGTAACCTCTACGCCTACATCAGATGTGGACAAAAAAGTCCGTCTCAAGCATCTAATTAAGCGTATGCCAAATTTGCCAGGCGTTTATAAAATGCTGGGTAAAAATGGAGATATTTTATATGTCGGCAAAGCAAAGTCTTTGAAAAGCCGTGTGAATAGCTATTTTGCAAAAACAATCGATCATCCCAAGACCCGTGCTTTAGTATCACGTATTCATAATATAGAAACTATTATTACCCGCAGTGAAACCGAAGCACTGCTGCTTGAACAAAACCTAATTAAAGAGCATCGACCACCTTATAACGTATTATTACGTGATGATAAGTCGTACTTGTATGTGTTTATATCAGCGGATAAGCCTTACCCGAGGTTGGCGTATGGACGCGGAAAAGCGAAGCATCAAAAAGGGAAGTTTTTTGGTCCTTTCCCATCAGCTCATGCTGCCAAGGAAACCTTGGTGCTTATGCAAAAAATGTTTCAAATGCGCCAGTGTACCAATACATTTTTTCGTCAACGCAAGCGCCCTTGTCTTGAATATCAGATTAAGCGCTGCCGAGCGCCTTGTGTAGGGCTGGTCTCACCTGAAGATTATGCCATTGATGTACAAAATACCATTCGCTTCTTGAAGGGTGAATCTGGTGACATTCATGATGCCCTAATCGATAAGATGGAAAACGCTGCAGAGTCTCTTAATTTTGAAAAAGCAGCATTTTATAGAGATCAGTTGTCCATGCTTCGTGAAGTGCAATCACGTCAAGCTGTCTATACTGTACAGGGCGAAGCGGATGTAATTTCTGTAGCAAGCCAAGCTGGGATGACGTGCGTCAATGTATTAACTGTAAGAGGCGGACGTGTATTGGGGGGTAAAAACTACTTTCCTGATGTGGATAGCTCTTCTCCCATTGATGAGAATCTATCTGCTTTTATTACCTCGTTTTACTTTCAGGTGACGGACGATTTGCCTGCTGAAATTATTGTTAGTCATAAACTACCTGACCAAGCTGCCGTGCAAGAAGCACTAACAATGCATTTTAATATTAAAACCACAATAAAGACCAATGTGCGTGAGCATCGAGCTGAATGGTTAGATCTTGCTAAACTCAACGCGAACAATGCATTAAAAACCAAGCTTGGTGATTATCTTGAGCTACATGCAAGATTTAATGCCCTACGTGACACGTTAAAACCTGTCACTGATAAGAATATTGATCGCATAGAGTGTTTTGATATCTCTCATACGATGGGAGAGGCCACTATTGCCAGCTGCGTGGTGTTCGATCAAGGCGGGGCTCGTAAGCGTGACTATCGGCAATACGCTATTCATGGCGTAACAGATGGCGATGATTACGCGGCTATGGCTCAAGCGTTGACTAGGCGCTATAAAAAACATCCTTTGCCCGACATATTGATTGTTGATGGGGGTAAGGGGCAGCTTAATATGGCGATTGGGGTTTTGACTGAGCTTGGTATTATTGATGACACGCTGCTCATAGGTGTCGCAAAAGGCGAGGGGCGTAAGGCGGGATTAGAAGTACTACATTTTGTGGATCATGAGCCACTAGATTTGCCGATGGATTCTAAAGCGCTGCATCTTATTATGAATATACGTGATGAAGCACATAGGTTTGCCATTACGGCCCATCGCAAAAAGCGTGATAAACGCCGTTCTTCGTCGGTACTCGAAGCCATACCAGGATTGGGAGAGAAGCGTAGACGTGATTTATTAAACCACTTCGGAGGGCTACAGCAGCTGCTAGGCGCATCGCAACAAGAGCTTGAAGGGGTTAATGGTATCGGTAAGGTCATGGCCAATACGATATACAAAGTCTTACATGAATAGGCTTTGATATGCCGTATCCTATTTTAATGTTTCAAGCTTAGTTATGATTCTTGTTTAAAATCAGAGACGCTTAAAGATAGAAGATACTTAGAAGATTGGATTTATAGGCGCTACCGCTCTATAGTCAAAGAACTTTAAAGTAGTCACAAGGCAACCGAGTGCAAGTACTACTAGGGTAGGCTTAACGAGGTTAACACCGTGACTCTTTATAAGTTCGCCGACTATAAACTTTCTATTTCCATTATGATATCGAGACTTTCCCAAACTTTGTGTAACTGCTTATAATCCATAGTAAAGGAGAATAAGCAATGACAAAACAAACAGAACTAAAAAAACTAGCCGAACAAATGGCCAAACACGTTGGCAGCTTTGAAGACATCAAAGCATTTCAAAAAGAGCTCATGCAGTCATTTATTGACACTGCATTAGAAGCCGAGATGGAAGAGCATCTAGGCTATCCTAAGCATGAAAAGGCGGATACCCCAAACAAGCGCAACGGTCACACCAAAAAGACAGTGCGCAGTGACACAGGTGAGATTGAAGTATCTACACCCAGAGACCGTGAAGGAAGCTTTGATCCTGTATTGGTTGCAAAGCATCAAACTCGTATCACTGGGCTCGATGATAAAATCATCATGTTTTACGCCAAAGGCCAGACAACCACTGAGATTGTTGAGAGTATCAAAGATATCTATGACGTTGATATCTCAACCAGTCTCGTATCAAGGGTTACTGACAACATCATAGATGACATCACAGCATGGCAGAATCGTCCACTAAGTAGCTTATATCCTATCGTATATTTAGACTGCATTGTCGTTAAAGTACGTCAAGACAAGCAAATCATTAATAAAGCCATCTATCTGGCCTTAGGCGTCAATCTTGAGGGCAAAAAGGAGCTACTGGGTATGTGGCTATCGGAGAATGAAGGCGCTAAGTTCTGGCTAGGTATTCTCACTGAACTACAAAACCGTGGGGTTCAAGATATTCTTATTGCCTGTGTGGATGGTTTAAAAGGCTTTAGCGAGGCAATTAATACGGTATATCCAAACACACAGGTTCAGCTATGTATTGTGCATATGGTACGTTACTCTATGAAGTTTGTACCATGGAAAGATAGAAAAAAAGTAGCGGCTGGTTTAAAGGCGGTTTATGGTGCTGATACGCTTGAGCTGGCAGAGGCTAGCCTTGAGCAGTTTAATGAGATCTGGGGCGATAAATACCCGCATGTGGTTACCTCTTGGCGCAATAATTGGGAGGGCTTAACCGTGTTCTTTGATTACCCGAAAGACATTAGAAAAGCCATTTATACGACCAATGCTATCGAGTCATTAAATAGCGTGATTCGTACCGCTGTGAATAAGCGTAAGATATTCCCATCTGATCAAGCGGCGTTAAAGGTTGTTTATCTAGCGACTCAGCAGGCGTCTAAAAAGTGGTCGATGCCCATCCGTAACTGGACGTCTGCTCTTAATCGATTTATGATTATGTTCGATGAGCGTGTTAGTAAGCATTTAATCTAAATTGCAGTTACACAGAATTCAGGATGGGCTC
>NZ_JBXYJG010000019.1:0-49278 GCF_057396255.1 Psychrobacter sp. CX21
CTTACCCAAACAGACGTAGACACCGGTGAGGTTGTGGTTGACGTACCAGCACCATCAGAAGGCGAAACCTTAGAGGTTAACGCCACCATTACTGATCAAGCGGGTAACGAAAGTGATCCGGCAACTGGCAGCGCCACCGTAGACACTCAAGCACCAAGCGCACCGACAGTCGCGATAGGTAACGGCGATGACTTCATCACCAGCGATGAGATTGATGCAGACGGTAACGTACCGGTCACCGTCACGCTACCAGGTGATGCCGAAGCTGGCGACACAGTTACCGTAAACGGTGAAGAGACCGTATTGACAGAAGACGACATCACAAACGGTGAAATCGTGGTAGACGTCCCAGCACCAGCCGAAGGTGAAACGCTAGAGGTTGAAACCACCATCACCGATACTGCCGGTAACGAAAGCGCGCCTGTTAATAACAGTGCGACGGTAGATACCATCGTACCAGGCGATAGCAATGGCGATGGCACATCAGATACCGCACCAGTAGTCACTATCACCGAAGATACAGATGGCGACGGCTACATCAATGCCGATGAACTAGAAGGTCCGGTTGACGTCACTATTGAAACGCCTGTCAACACCCAAATCGGTGACACCATCACAGTAACCAACCCTGATGGCAGCACAGAAGACTATGTGGTTACTCAAGATGTATTAAACACCGGTCTACAAATCAGCTACCCACAAAGCGACTTCCTAGAAGGTGAAGAAGTAACGGTTTCAGCGGTAGTTAAAGATGACGCTGGTAACGAAACACCAGAAGGTAGTGGCAGCGCCACCGTAGACACTCAAGCACCAAGCGCACCGACAGTCGCGATAGGTAACGGCGATGACTTCATCACCAGCGATGAGATTGATGCAGACGGTAACGTACCGGTCACCGTCACGCTACCGAATGATGCCGAAGCTGGCGACACAGTCACCGTAAACGGTGAAGACACCGTATTGACAGAAGACGACATCACAAACGGTGAAATCGTGGTTGACGTCCCAGCACCAGCCGAAGGTGAAACGCTAGAGGTTGAAACCACCATCACCGATACTGCCGGTAACGAAAGCGCGCCTGTTAATAACAGTGCGACGGTAGACGCTGTCATTCCAACTGCTGAACCAGTTGTCACCATTAACGATATAGATAGCGATGGTAATATTGATAGTGAAGATTTAAATGCTGATGGCACTGTAACAACTACTATCACCTTCCCAACAGATTCAGGCTTTAGTGAGGGCGATACTGTAACTATTACTAAGCCAGATGGTACTACAGAGCAAGTTGTGTTGACTGCCAATGACCTGACCAATGGTATTGAAACAACGTTTATACCTTTAGATGAGAACAACACCAACGTTATCAGTGCAGTAGTAACTGACCCTCAAGGTAACACTTCTCCTCAAGGTTCTGACCAAGCGATTACTGACTTGGTGTTCCCAGTAAACCCGCCTATTGTAGAGATAGTGGAAGATGAAAATAATGACGGTATTATCAATGCTCAAGAACTTAGTGGAACTATAGACGTAAAAGTCACTGTACCGGAAGACACTCAAATTGGTGATAGCATAAACATTACCAATCCTAATGGTACGGTCGACGAATATATAGTTACAGATGCTATTTTAAATAATGGTCTACTCTTGAACTATGATGTAGCTGAGTTCCCTGAAGGCGAAGAAAAAACAGTGTTAGCTACTATTAGTGATGCCGCAGGTAACAGTACACAATTTGGTGAAGATAGTGCATTCGTTGATTCAACAGCACCATCAAAACCAGAAGTGGTTATCGGAAACGGGGACGATTTTATTAATGCTAATGAGATTGATGCCAATGACAAAGTTAATGTAACGATTAGTTTACCTGCCGATGCAGTAGCTGGTGACACCCTTACTGTAAATGGCGTTGATATTGAGCTAACTGCAGAAGATATCGCTGCCGAACAAGTATATATTAAATTTACAGCACCGGAAGAGGGGGCGATTTTAAATGTTGAAGCAAAAATAACCGATATAGCAGGTAATGAAAGTGAAAGAGCAACCGATAACGCCACTGTTAAATTCATACCTGAAGTCGATATTACATTTATTGCAGGAGAAGCCCAACCTGAAAATAATGAAATAGAAGACGAACCTTATGCCATCATAAGTCCGTCAGACTATCAAAGTGGTTTCACGATATCTGGTGATACCTCTAAGATTGATCCTGACGCAGTTATAGATGTCACTATTACGGAGTCTGGAAACGCTGCCAATACGTTAGAGACAACAGCATTGGTTGATGCAGACGGCAATTGGTCTGTCACTATTAATCCTTCTACCTCGATTCCAAACTTTGATCCTACCAAAGGATATGAAGTAACTGCGGCAGTCAATGATGGCGGTACTGTTGTTGCTACCGATACCGATTACACCAGAGGTATGCCTGTTGTTAGCTTATCAGTAGATTCGGCTAAAGGTGATTCTTATACGTCAACGCAAGGGGTAGAATATGCGGCTGCTTATGAGAATCAAAACGGTACCACTGATGATCAATTAATATATACTGCAACGATAGATAATGCGCTAACTAGTGAGACAACTATTTCACTTAATATTGGTGGCGCCGCTGATTTTGAAGGCCGTGTAATAACTGATCAAAATGGTAATCCTACTAATGACTATGTCACGGATACAGGTCGTGACTACTATATTGAATTAGACGACGGTACTATTATTAATCCAGATGCACAAGGTAACTTCGAGTTGATGGTTCCTGAGGGTGATCCTGACGCTATGAGTCAAAAGCAAATAGAATTTAAGGTGATACCGATTGCAGAGCCAAATTCATCGCGTTATGTGGGTGAGGGATTAGAAGATGTCGTGGTTACTGCTGAAGATAGTAATGATGTGTTGGCAGCTACTGACGGCACAGAGACTGCCATTGGTACTATCATTGATATCAACCCTATTTCTATGGCAAATATCACTGGTGACATCAGCTTAATTGCTGGACCAACTTCAAACACTGCTTATCTGGCAAATACTGAAAACACGACTCAAAATGGTAACCAGTTTGCACCAGCTACCGACGCTGAGGGTGAACCTGGTTTGGTAACTACCAATGCTTCAGATACTATCTATTCAGGTCTTACCCAAGATAGATCAGATAGCGGTTATGGTAATATTTCTGTTAACCGAGCCTCTATTGGTAGAAACCAAATTAATGATACAGATGGAACTAATGTTCGAACTACGGTCGATCTTGCAGCTGGCGACGATAAGTTAGAAGTTTTCGGTAGAATACTTGCCAATTCTTATACGTATACTGGTGAAGGTAATGATTTAGTCAACCTTTATGAAGGGTCAACAAATGTTAATACTCGACTGTTTACTGAAGCCGGCGACGATACGATAACCGCTGGTGGTATTCCAGATGGTAATGGCGGCTTTTATGTGGAACAAAACATAAATGGCGTTCTTACTCAAGTTCCAGTTTCCAGTACGACTCTGAGTGGTGATACCTATACGGGTAGTGGTAGTGATTCAGTGTCAGTACATGGCAATATGAATAATGGAGTGATCGATTTAGGTAGTGGTGTCGACTTGATCGACGAGGGTACTGCACAAGCTTATTATGCGGGTGATTATAGTTACTTGAGCTTATATAATGATGGTGATTTTGACGCCAATACTGGTGTCTTTACCAACGTTAATGCTGATGAAGTAACCGATGTCAATACACTCGATGTGACGGGTACTGTTAATGGTCACGAAGTAAGAGGCGGTGCAGGTAAAGATCTGATAACTATTGGTGAATATGTTGATAGTGGCGCTACTGTTAATCTTGCTGGCAACGATGATTCTCTGAAAGCTAGCGAGTTCAATAATAGCTCTACCATCGATATGGGTTCAGGTGATGATAAAGTTGAGTTAGGTTCTATGGGTAACGGTGTAGGTACTCCTACAATACTACTCGGTACTGGCAGTGATACCTTAGATTTAACCACTTTGAATAAGGGTAATATTGACACTGGTGCAGATACTGATATTGATACTGTTAATATAACCAATATGCAGGGAGGTACAGTCAACTTAGGAGAGGGTGATATTTTAAATATAGCCAATATGAGTAATGGTACCCTTGCCTTAAGTAGTGCTGACGATGTTATCACTATTGGAGATTTGGTTACTGATGGTATGAGTGTTACTAACTTCACGAGTGGTGCGATTAATGGTGGAAGTGGTACAGATACCTTAAAAGTTGTTAATGGTAGTTCTATCAACGCTAGCAACATAACTAACTTTGAGACTGTCGACTTAGGCCGAGGCGACGCAAGCAATAGTATTTCAATAGGTAGGAATGCTGCTCGAGATCTCGATGGTTTAACCATTGAAGGTGATGCTAATGATACTGTTAATTTAACAGGTAACTTAAGTTATTGGGAGCAGACAGGCAGTGCTAATGGCTATAATGAATATACCACATCAACTTTAAGTGGTAACAATCCAGCCACTATAATAATCTCAGAAGATATTAACGTTGTTATCTAGAGATAGTTAAAAAAACGAATGTTTAAAGAACTAAACGCCTTATTACGAGTAATGCCAGTCAGTTAAGGCCAAACCCGAAGAAAAGTAATAAAATAGCTCATCTATAACTAGATGGGCTATTTTACTATGAGACTACAAGAAGCAATTAATGAGACGCATAAAAGGATCCCAGACACTTTAGAATAATTTAAAGAATAAATAGACCCTGAATGGATACAGCAGGCCCTAGAATATACAGGCAAAGCGAGCATTAGAAGGCGGAAGCTACCAGCTGAACGCGTTGTTTGGCTAGTCATCGGTTCCGCCTTATATCGAAACCGTTCCATCTGGTATATCACATAGCAAATGCGGCTTAATCTAGACTCACAGTCCTGCGTACCCAGTGCTGTTGTACAAGCAAGACAACGCCTCGGGCATGAACCTAGCAGCTATTTAATCAATTAAGTGCTCACTACCAAACGGAATCATAAGACCAGTAACAAGACTTCATGGGACTTAGCGTCCAAGCCGTAGTTCGAGTCGTATACTCATTGCATACACTAACGAGAACCTTCAGCACTTTAGCTCACAAAGGTAGAACCAAAGAGGCGCCTTATCCATAAATGCGTTCGGTATGTCTTATCAATACTAACACTCATGAGATCATTGACACAGCTCTTGGAGATATGGGTCAAGGAGAGATCACTTTAGCTCGTCAACTAAACGTTCAGGATAATAGCATTACGCTCATTAAAAGAGCCTATTTCTCAGCAGACCTACTGATTAGTTTGCAACAAACTTATCCAAACAGACACTGGATCATGTGGGCTAAAGATAATCTGCGTTACAGTGTGATTAAAACCTTCAGCGAAGGGGACTACTTGATACAAATCCCAGTTTCTCCTCAGGCTCAAAAGAAAACCCAAACCTACCCGATACGTGGCAAGCTCGATTAATTGAATGGCATTACTCGCAATGAGGGCGTTTTTTTATGCCAGTTCATAATGTTACAAATTTAGATACAGACTTAACTAACAAATGAACAATAACAACTAAATAGTCAATGCAAGAGTACGATAGGATTTAAACCAATGAAAATTTTGATTAAAATCAATGATAACTAACACTCTTTATATATCTGTCAATGGTTTGTACCAATTCAATATAACTCAACGTTTCAAGTGACTTGTACTTATTCGATAAGAATTAATACATTCTATATAGTCTAAGCGGCTATTAATTATCAAGGACAGTCCTTCAAGTTCTATAAATAATAACTTGAATCGGTTAATGATGATGTCCGTGATGGTGCCCAGTATGACTGGCTGCAAGTGTATTCTCTGGATCGTCTAACGAACATACAATGGCATCAAGCCGATTATGCGGATGCTCAATCGACTCAACCTGAATCGTTGTATGGCTAATACCCAGTTTTTCTAAACTATGCTCTAAATCATGAATGAGTTCACTGGCTTCTAAAATACGCAGATTACCATCGACAACTACATGACATGATAGAGAATGAATGCCACTTGTTATGGTCCAAACATGTAAGTCGTGAACAGTAATAACGTGGTGATGCGACTCTATGGTTTGTTTGACTTCCTCTAATGAAATCTCTTTAGGGGTTCCTTCCATTAGAATGTGGGTTGACGCTTTTACTACTCTAAAGCCGCTTATTAATATAAGAATAGCAACGATGACAGAAGCGACAGGATCCGCCCATACCCATCCTAACCACATCATCAAGAGTGCCGCTATAATAGCTGCCAATGAACCCAATAAGTCGCCAATAACGTGCAAATAAGCACTGTGCATATTTAAATTTTTCTCACCAGGGTTAGATGAGTCATGTTGATGGTCTTCATTATGAGAATGGTGGTGTTCATGTGCTGACCCATCACGATGTAATAGCCAAGCTACCAATAAGTTAACGCAAAATCCGATGCCTGCGATGATCAACATACCCATCGATGCCACTTCTGGCGGTGAGGTAAATCTGTCGATGGCTTCCCACATAATCATAATAGCGATAATGATCAACGTGGCGCCATTTGCTCCAGCAACTAATATCTCAAATCGTTTATAACCAAAAGTCTTTTGTTCATTGGCGGATTTTTCACCAATTTTAAAAGCAAGTAACGTCGCACCCAAAGCTGCAGCATCAGATAGCATGTGTCCTGCATCAGATAAAAGCGCCAAACTGTTGGTTAAGACACCACCAATAGCTTCAATGAGCATAAAAAATGTGATGATTAGAAAACTAAACAACAATGTGCGGCGCTGTTTACTCATATCTCTTGCAGTGGGTTCATTATGAAAATGCGGGGGATGATGCGCAGCAGTAGGTTCTGAATTATCGTTCAAATTTGGCTTTTGCGAGGTCATAGCGTAACACCTTATTAAACAAACACAATTCAACACTCTATAGGCATAATAAAGTCTAGAGGCTAAGCATTCTATTAATCAGACTAGTAGAATGTTATAGTCGGTCAATTACTAAACGGTTACGGCGTTAACCTCGCTAAGCCTCCATGAGTAGTACTTGCACTCGGTTGCCTTGTGACTACTTTAAAGTTCTGTGACTATATATAATAAGCCATACTCCCATATTACCACCCTATAGGATCTATATCTAACGTAAGCTTTAAGTACTTAGCGGACGGTAGCTGTATGACTTGTGGCCACCATACGTTTAATATCTGGTGTAGGTGAGAGCGCTGTTTGGCAAGTAACAAAAGCTGACTATGATAGCGACTGTTCTTCTTTTTCATAGGCGCATCAATCGGGCCCAAAATAGCCAAATTGTGAGGCGGCAATATACCGACCGCATCTTTAAGCGCTTGCGTTGTTCGCGCTAAAGTTTTACCTTCGCAGCGTATTAAAGCTGCGTAAGTGTAAGGAGGAAGACCAAGGAGCTTGCGCTCATTGAGTAACTCTAATGCAAAGGCGTGGTATCCTTCACGCACCAATTTTTGTAATAACGGATTATTGGGCCTCACTGTTTGAATCAGCACTTTACCAGGCTTACTACCGCGTCCTGAACGTCCAGCAACTTGTATCATAAGCTGAGCAGTATGTTCAGGGGATCTAAAGTCGGGGGACAAAAACCCCCTGTCTGCATTGGGTAAGCAAACCAAGGTCACGTTTGGAAAGTGATGGCCTTTTGCGATCATTTGTGTGCCTACCAATATAGCAGGATCGCCTGTGTTTATACGGCGATATACTTCATCCCAACTGTCTTTACGGCGCATGGTATCGCGATCAATTTGTATAATAGGGTATGTACGGACAGACTTTTGAGGATTGGAGAATAAGGCATGCAAGCTTTCAGTCAGTCTCGTTGTTCCAATCCCCACCGCACTCAAATTAGTACTTGAACACTCAGGACAGGCCAAAGGAATAGAGGCTTGCCAATCACAGTGATGACATTTCAAATAGCTGGGCTGATTTTGATTAAGCTGACTATGGTGCAGGGTCATATGCGCTTCACATCGCCTACAGTCTGCTTGCCACCCACAAGCGCTACATAATAATATGGGAGAATATCCACGCCTATTTAAAAAGACGAGCACTTGTTCGCCAGATTCAAGCGTATGACGAATGGCATCTATGGTTTCGTTTGTCAGACCTGTATCTTGGTTCTCTTGAAGGTTTGGCAGTAGGTTATTTTGTTTATCATCTGTATGTGTAGGCAGGTCGCTATACTGCGTCGGCTTATCACGCGCATCGACTAAATACAGAGTTGGTGCAAGTGCGTTTCCTGCCCGTTTGGTTAATATAAGCTCGGTAAGCTTACCCTCTTGAACCAATTTTAAATGATCCAGTGAGGGGGTGGCAGTCCCTAAAATAACTGGTATATTTGCTTTGAAACCTCGATACAATGCTACATCGGCAGCATGATAACGCAAGGTGTCTTGCTGCTTAAAAGACATGTCGTGAGATTCATCTATAATGATAAGTCCAAGCTTATCAAATGGATACAGTACTGATGAGCGGGTACCAATTACAATTTGAGATCGGCCTTGGCGGCAGTCTTCCCAGCCTTGCATACGCTGTGTATTATTTAGATTTGAATGCAGCAATAAAATATTGGCAGAAAACCGTTCGGCAAACCGTGCTCTGGTTTGCGGGGTCAGTCCTATTTCTGGAACTAAGACTAAAACTTGTTTACCCGCTTCAAGTACATGCTGCATTGATTGCAAATAAACTTCCGTTTTACCACTACCTGTCACCCCATTTAATAAGAACCCTTCATAGATTTTATTATTAAAACAAGTAACGATAGCATCGACCGCAAGTTGCTGCTCTTTGTTCAAATCAAGCGGCATTTTAGCCAGCGTTACCGGCTTGGGTTTAGGTTTTGGAGACATAAAGTGTTCAATAATCCCCAATGTCTCTAACCGTTTCAAAAAGGGGCGCTCCATACCTTCCAACAATAACGTATCTTCGCTAGCGCCTGTTTCGCCATGTAATTTGAGCATCATAAACTGTTGTTTTTGCTTGTGCGCATTCGCTGCAAAATACTCATCTGTGATATGAGGCAAAACCCGCCAATGAGTTTCTAATAAATCAAGCGGTTTACCGTCTCTAATGAGTTTAGGTAACATGACAGATAGTACATCGCCAAGAGGGTAGTGATAGTAGCTTGCGAGCCATGTTGCAAAATCCAGCATCTGCTTATCAAAGATCGGAATCTCATCTAAGCTTTCTATGATGGTTTTTAGTTTATTCTCAGGAACATCGCTTTGAGTGAGCGGTACGTAAGCCACAACTATGCCAATGAGCTTTTGGCGTCCGAAGGAGACCTTAACACGGCCGCCAATTGGGGGAAGAAAATCAAAAAGATCTGGGGTACTGTCTTTATTTGATGAATTCTCGATGGTTTGGTTGTCTTTATTCTGATTGTCGTTATTGTGATTGTCGTTATTAGGGTTATCGTTATTAGGGTTATCGTTATTTTGTACATTAATTGATTGATTGGCAGGGGGCAGGTAATCAAATTCTCTATAAAGAGGTACTGGCAGCGCCACACGGATTAACATTAAGGTGACCTCCTCATTAGAACCCAATCCTATTTAATTAAAAAGTGACGTATGTCATTATCATACATCACTCGTTTTTAGTCTTATACAACTGACCCTAGGCATTTAAATGTATGAAACGCTTAAATAAACTTATGGAGCGTATAGATTGTTAAGCACATGGCATAAGGCACAAAAGCATAAAATACTGAATAGGCGGATGTGTTAGGGCGGGTTGGAGTATTCGCAAATTAGCACTGCTGATAGCAAAATCGTTCCACACGCTCTAATCTTCTATAAATAAGATAGATTCAATTTCTACCACAGCACCTTTTGGTAAATCGGCGACTTGAACCGCAGCACGAGCGGGAAACGGCTCAATCAAACGGTTCTTGAAGACAGTATTTAGTGTATCAAAGTCGCTTAAGTCTGTTAAAGAGACGTTAAATTTAACCACATCTTTAAGTGTACCCCCAGCTGCGTGACAAATTGCTTCGATATTATCCATTACCTGTAATGCTTGCGCTTCAAAGCCTTCTAATAATTGCATGCTATTGGGATCGAGTCCTATTTGACCTGAAATATATACAGTACTACCATTCGGACCAGATATTTTAACAGCTTGAGAATAAGTGCCGACTGCTGAAGGCGCTTTATCAGTATGAATAGTCTCACGAGGCATAATGGGTCCTTATTATTAGATAAATATTATAATTACATTTTTATATTTTTAGCCAGTTTCTCTTCAGTCTTTATTGTCTATTGGTTCGACGATTAAACCAAACATTTTAGATGAGTTGTTTATTGCCGTTATTACCATGTTATAAACGGCTACAAACGATATAACCGTCTAATATTGCCAAATCCAACATGGGGGCGTAGTGCTTCAATACTTTCATGTAAGTGGTTACGACTGCGCACAATGATATGAATTATTGTAGATTTTGCTCGAACATCAACTTTTTCAACACCGATGTTAAGTTGACGTAAGGTATAAACCACATCGGATACTTGTTCATCATTTAATGCTAAGTTAATTTTTAAGTACGCCGTAAAATGAGGGCGATCGCTTGGATGTTCTATACTACGTTCTATCTGCTCTTCACTATACCAGTTTAGCTGAACAAGCTCATAAGGCTTGTCTTTGAATTTATTGATAATTGAATAACAGCGATGACGATGCACCACCAATCCATGTGTGGTTAGATGTCCGATTATAGGATCACCAAAGATTGGGCGACAACACCCCGCAAAATGAACTTCGACACCATTAGCATTTGACAATAACTGATTGGGTCTATCAAATCCCTTCTGATTGGCTTGTTCATGAATTTTGGTCACATCATCGCTAAATAGCCGTGATACAACGAGCTGGGGTAATAAAGTACCGGCACTCATACTTTCAAATAGCTCGCCTTTATTCTTGGCATTTTGCCACTGCAATAAATCATCCCAATCAGAGTCTGTCACATCATCGATTGATTTATCATAGGTTTGTAAGGCACGATCTAGCGCTTGTCTGCCATGTAATTGTTGCTCCTCTACGGGTAAGCTGCTAAACCAGCGTCGAAGGGTGCGATGAGCTTTGCTGGTTACCACAATGCCTAGCCATTCAGCTTTGGGTTTTGCGCTGTGATCGATTTCAATTTCGACAGTCTGTCCAGTTTTGAGGGTTGAACCAAGTTTGGCTTCTTCACCATTGATGATAGCACCGACTGCAATATTACCGACCTTAGGGCCTACAGCGTAAGCAAAATCCAGCGCAATCGCACCGCGCGGTAGCTCATACGCGCGGCCTTCAGGGCTATAACAAATTATTTTACGAATATTTAAATAACTGATAAGGTCATCAAGCGTATCAAGCAAGCCTTCATAATCTTGCGCTTCTGAAATCTCGGCATCACTATCAGAAATAAGCTCTTTCATATTGCGTAAAGAGGCTTCAATCACTGAGCGGCTAATCTCAGAAGCTTGCTCCGCTCCAATAACCCCAAGTCTTGCCGCATCTTGCATCTTTTGAGTTAATAAGGTGACCTTGATGGTGTCGTTATCACGCACATAAGTTAAGGTTAATGATTGGTTGCCGCCAGGTAGGGGATGGCGTATGTTATCGGCAATAAACTCCCTTGGTATGTCGTATCTTTTGATAAGGTAGTTAGCAAGCAAATCACAATCTTCGATACTGTGCGTGACAATCTCAAATGCGTAATGTCTGAGTAGATCATCAATCTCACCGCGATTTCTAAAAAACTGACGGTACATAACCACTTGATTTTCAAGTACCCGCACATGGCCGGACACATGATGTCGATCTAGGACGCGGTTTAGATATTGATGAATGGCTTCTTTTTGGTATTTTCTACCCAGTCCGTGTTGAAGCAATTTGTCCGACATCTTGGTATACATAACAGGATCAAGATTTCGATAACACAGTATCTCCATATAATCGGCAATATCATTGAGTCCCATCAAACGTGCAAAGGGGATATAGAATTCTAAGGTCTCTGCTGCTGTCGAGCGTTGTTTTTCAGGTCGAACCGCATCCAAAGTTGACATATTGTGCAAACGATCAGCAAGTTTGATAATTAATACACGAGGATCATCAAGCGTTGCTGTCATGATTTTATGAAAGGTAGCGGCTTTGTTTTGCTCTTTATTGCGTTTTGAGGATTTAAGTTTGGTGACGCCATCTACTAACCGAGCCACTGTGGCCCCATATCGAGTTGCTATTTGATCTGAGGTAACCTCAGTATCTTCAACCGTATCATGTAATATAGCAGCGATTATACAGTCGTGGTCTAAGCGAAAACCTGCGAGAATTTCTGCCACCGAAATTGGATGCGTAATATAAGGCTCGCCAGACTTACGTTTGTCTTTTATATGAGCCTCATCCCCAAACGCACAAGCATCTAATACATCCTGCTTTTCTTCATCATTAAGGTAGTATATGGCACGATATAAATTGCGCTGTGCATCATCTACTAAGTGATGACTAAGCTTAGGTAAGCCTAAAGAGTGTCCCGTAATATTTGCTATATCTTCATCATTAGAATTAGGTAAGCTTATATCACCTGTATCAATAGGGTCAATAACGTTGTCTGAGTGGGAAATGTTGTTAATTTTTTTGCCATTCATATTAGTGTTAAAGTCGTCAATAATTAGGTCAGTATCAGAGGATGTTGTCGTATCAGGATGAGTGGTAGTAGTAATGGAAGTAGTTGTACTATTACAATTACTAGAATCAAGAAGCGTATTTGACTGAGATTCTGAATTGAACATAAGCATCTTGACCTTAATTGATTATGAATTGATTGACAGTTTATTAACAGTTGATTAGCAATGTCACGAATGCACGGTCTAAGAGTAGAGCACTATGTTAATCAACATACCAATAACCAAAGCATAACCCAGTTTGATTTATATTATATAGCCTAAGCAGCTAAACGTATCAAACACTATCTTTTATTTACTCAATATTTTGTATTTAATAAAGCAATACCCATAATTAATCTTAATTAAGGAGGGTTGTCAACCGCTCAACCGATAAAACTACAAATTAACGCTCGTTTGGAGAAAAATATAAAGAATATCAAAGTGATAAACCTATTAAAGTTTATATGTAAATATCCAACATCTTATATAAAATTTTAAAGCTAAAAAAGCCACGAATTGTGTATTAACAAATCGTGGCTCAAATAAGCGATAACATAAGTTTAGAAACTCTGACCACTGCTAAGTGCTAAATCTAGCGAATTGGTCGCAAAATGATGATCAGGCTGATTAAGAATATCTTTTGTGACTAAACCTGATGCAATTTCACGTAATGCCAATACGGTTGGTTTGTCATTATCTACTTCTACTAAAGGCTCAGAGATACCTTTTGCAAGTTGATGTGCGCGTTTGCTGGCAACCAAGACTAGCTCAAAACGGTTATCTACTGCATGTAAGCAATCTTCAACAGTTACACGTGCCATAAAATCCTCTTTTAATCACATTGTGATTGATATTAAATATTGATAGTCAATCAATTAGTATACCAAATATTGCGGCTAATAACTATATTATCAAATTACTATATTGATAAATGACTATATTAACAAGTGAATATATTAATAGTGTCTATTTAAAAAGTGACTATATTAAAAGCGACTATACTAACAAGTAACTATACCAACCATTAAATATATCAACTAATAGCTATGACAACTAAAAATACTGTCTAAATTAAACCTATCTATATTAAATAGTCATGGTATCAACACTCATTTGCTATGCTAAAAATAAATCAGCTGCTAGTCTTTAATAAGATCATTGATGGTTTCTCGATATCGAGACTGCTGGCGAGCAAGCGTTTGACGCTTAGCAACAATAATAGACTTAAGGTCTGATAAAGCAGCTTCAAAATTATCATTGATTACCACATAGTCGAAGTGCTCATACTGCTTCATCTCAGTAACAGCACCCGCTAAGCGTTTTTCAATAACTTCCTGCGAGTCTTGACCACGTGAAGACAAACGCTGGCGTAAGGTGGCGCGGCTAGGGGGGAGTATAAAAATCATCGTCACGTCATCAAAAAGCTCTTTTATTTGTAGAGCGCCCTGCCAATCAATCTCTAATATCACATCGATTCCGGCATTTAATTGCTGATCCACACTTTGGCGTGACGTGCCATAGTAGTTATCAAATACTTTAGCATGCTCTAAAAAGTCACCCGCTTGTATGCCGCTGACAAATGCGGCTGTGTCCGTAAAATGATAATGCTGACCTTCTATTTCACCTGGACGCGGACTACGTGTGGTATGGGAGACACTAACTGCTAGGTCATTGGTGGTCGCAATAAGCTGCTTTACCAGCGACGTCTTACCTGTACCTGATGCTGCCGTTATTATAAATAGTGAGCCTTTCATAAGTTAATTCTCGTTTAATTATAAGGTGTTGTATATTGAGCGTTTTACTTTGAACGTCTTATTTGTCATATAGGGTTTCTATCAAATGTCGAGTAAATAGCGACGCAATAGCGTATTAATGCAAGGAGGATAATCTACCCATATCGCTTTAAAAAGTGCTATCCAATTGGATAAATGTAAATTACTACTCTTAGGGTGTGCCGCCGATTTAAAAGATATGCTAAAGTAGTCAGAATTTTAACTGTTTATTCGCCCCTAATTGAAAACATTTTTTGAAGACACATATAGCACATTATAATAGTAGCAATCTTTCAAGTCCTAGTTTCTATTGTGCCAATGATTATAGTTCTAAATTTAAAGTTCATTTTTAGTTTAAAGTTCATTTTTTAATTCTAATTGGTGTTACCAAATTTTTATCTGATTATCTATTGCAAAGGTTATTTATGCAAATTTATCTTGCTAATCCTCGTGGTTTTTGTGCCGGTGTTGACCGTGCCATTGCCATCGTTAATGAAGCCTTAGTACGCTTTGAGCCTCCCATTTATGTGCGCCATGAAGTGGTGCATAATAAGTTTGTTGTTTCAGACTTAGCACGTCGCGGCGCTGTATTTGTCGAAGAATTACACGAAGTGCCAGATGGTTCGATAGTGATATTTTCAGCACACGGCGTGTCCAAAGCTGTAGAAGACGAGGCACAGCGCCGAGATTTAACGGTGTTTGATGCCACATGTCCGCTTGTGACCAAAGTTCATATTGAGGTTTCAAAATTTGCCCGTGATCAAATGGATACCATTTTGATTGGTCATCATGGACATCCTGAGGTTGAGGGTACAATGGGGCGGTTTAGCACCAAATATGGTGGTCAGATCTATTTGGTTGAAAATGAAGACGATGTTAAGAATCTTGAAGTTGGCAATCCTGATAACTTAGCATTTGTCACCCAGACTACGCTATCTATGGATGATACTGCTGTTGTCATCGATGCGCTACGTGAGAAATTTCCTCAAATTCAAGGCCCGCGCAAAGATGATATTTGCTATGCAACACAAAATCGTCAAGATGCTGTGAAAGATTTGGCAAAGCGCTGCGAGGTGGTACTTGTGGTCGGGTCACCAAATTCATCAAACTCAAATCGTTTACGCGAGCTTGCAGAGCGTATGAGCTGTAAAGCTTATCTGATAGATAACGCAGGCGAGATTAGACAAGAATGGTTTGAAGGGGTTAAAGCGGTCGGGGTGACAGCTGGCGCGTCGGCGCCTGAGGTATTAATTCAGGAAGTATTGGACCAGCTGCAAACGTGGGGCGGAGATATGCCCGATGAGTTACAAGGTATAGAAGAAAACATTACCTTTAGCTTGCCCAAAGAATTACGTATTCCTATTAAAGAAGTACGTTCATAGCGCGCTAATATGGCGTGGCTAGTACAATAGAGCGTAGGTTCGTAGAATACAGGGCGTATGCTCATACAAAAAAGACAGTCAGCTTTAAAATGGCGTTTTAACTATTTATTTTAATCGATACGTTATTTCAAGCGATACGTTATTTCAAGTGATACGTTATTTCAAGCGATACGTTTTAAGCTATATTTTTAAAGCTATTTATCTAAAAAATAATTATTTACAGCATTTAATCAACCTTATAGGAAACTTAATGACGGCATACTATCAGTGCATCGATCGCATTTATCAGGACGATAAAACTTGTGTGGCGCATTATAAACCCACACACCATGCTCAAGGGGCTTGGAATAGCCACGAGCAGCACATGGCGCCAGCAACTGGTATCTTAACGCATGAGCTTGTTCAATATTCCCCCCAAGCTAACTTACGTATTGCCAGAATAAGCCTTGATATTCTAGGTTTGATACCCCTTGAGGAATTTACCATTACCACGCGTTGTATTCGTCCTGGTAAGACGATTGAGCTGGTAGAATCAGTCATGAGTGCTAATGGGCGTGACTGTATCATCGCTAGAGCGTGGCGGTTATTGACTCAAGATACCAGCGAGATAGCAGGATTGGAAGATCCAGTACTCTCATCGCGCCCTGATGAGCTACCTTCGTGGGAAGAAATGAAGGGCTGGCCTGGTGGATTTATAGAAAGCATTGAGCTTGCTGCAGACCCTAACCGTCGTCCGGGCAAAGGACTCGTATGGCTGACTACTGAACTTGATATGGTAGAAAACCAAGACACCAAAGATTTCATTCGTTTAATGGGGCTGGTAGATACGGCCAATGGTGTCGTTCCAAGAAAGGGCTTAAAACTGTCCGAGATGACGTGGGCTTTTCCGAATACGGATTTACAAATTCATATGCACCGATTACCCCAAGGCAAATGGTTGGGGATAGAAGCGGTACAGCAATATGGTGATGACGGTATTGGTCTGACCAGTGCTATCTTACATGATGAAAAAGGCCCATTCGGGCGTAGTGAACAGATTTTAACCATACGTCCCATCCCTTAAATTTAAGATAATCGGGCTTCTAATTTTTTATTAAAAAGACCACCTGTTATGCGCAGGTGGCCTTTATTTTGTAGGGTTTATTTGAAAGCAAACTTTTCATACTAAAGCAGACAAGCCACTTAACTTTCAGGACGTGAGGATTTGTCTCTCACTAATTTGTAATTTAAGAATTCCGTAATTCCTAACTTACCCAGTTCACGACCAAAGCCCGAGCGTTTAACGCCGCCAAACGGTGTGTTGGCTTCACTACCTGAGGGAGCGTTAATCGTGACCATACCCACTTCAAGTGCATCAGTTAACTTATCTGCCATCTCTTCACTCGTCGTATGTATGGATGCGCCCAAACCAAACGGGACGTCATTCGCAAGTTTTATGGCTTCATCAACATCGGCGACTTTGATGACCTAGTTTTGCTTATCTAATTTTGCTCATTATTCTATATTGCATTCACTATATATAAAAGATAAACCAGTCAAAATTTGAATGGTTTTTTCATTTCAATATAAATAAAATTTATCGCTAAAATTTAGCAGCTGGTTAGTTGAAAAATTTAGAGTTCGCCCCTATTAGTTAATAAAGCAACTTGAATAGATAGAAAGCTAATAGGGTCTGTTGAACATTCAAATATTAGGACTGCTGATAGCTAAAATTGTTCCAAACTAGGCATAAACCGACGATAATGTCTAGACCTTAGTTAGGTTTATAACAACGTTTGGGATAATTTTAGCATCAGCCCTACGGGGCGGGTCTATTTTTTGTCAATATATTGTGAAATTTTCTAACTTAGAATAACTAAGTGTCTAAAATTTCCCTGCATATTGCCTAAAAAATAACCGCCGCCAGTTCCATATTTGAATGTTCAAAAGACCCTAATACAGCTAATGCGAAAACTATCCATCCAAAAATTATCAATAACTAAACCAACAATCAAAGAGGATACTATGAGCAAAAATAACAATGCTACCCAGACCACCCAACACGTCTTTGAGGCCGAAGTTGCCCAGTTACTTCATTTAGTAACCCATTCACTGTATTCTAATTCTGATATCTTTGTGCGTGAGCTGGTCTCAAACGCATCGGATGCATGCGACAAATTGCGTTTTGAAGCCACTTCTGATGATAGCCTTTATGAGGATGATGGTGAACTAAAAGTTCGAATCGACATTGATGAAGATGCCAAAACCATTACCTTTATCGATAACGGTATTGGTATGAATGAATCAGATGCGATTGAAAACTTAGGTACGATTGCCAAATCGGGTACCAAAGCATTTTTGGAGCAATTAAGCGAGTCACAAAGGCAAGATGGTCAGCTTATTGGTCAGTTCGGCGTCGGCTTCTACTCAGGCTTTATTGTCGCTGACAAAATCACGGTCGAATCTCGCAAAGCGGGCGAGCCTTCAGATCAAGGCGTACGCTGGATATCTGATGGTACAGGCAAATTTACCACCGAAACCATCACTAAAGACAGCCGTGGTACGTCTATCACCCTTCATCTTAAAGAAGAGTTTAGCGAAGGTGAAGACAATTACCTAGACCGTAATAAGCTTAAGCGTCTGGTAAATAAGTATTCAGACCACATAAGCTTACCGATTCAGATGCGTAAAGAAGTGTGGCAAGAAGAGGTTGAACCAGATAGTGTCGAAGGTGAAGTAGACGAGAATGGTGCTCCAGTTAGTCCGCAATCTGAAGGTAGCAAAGGTGAAATGGTACTGACCGATGAGTGGGAAACCATTAACAAAGCCAGCGCCCTATGGACACGCTCAAGCTCTGAGATTGAAGACGAAGAATATAAAGAGTTTTACAAAAACGTCAGCTATGACTTTGAAGATCCATTAGCGTGGACGCATAACCGTGTTGAAGGTCGTGTGCAATATACACAGCTGTTGTATATTCCCAAAAAAGCCCCGTTTGATTTATACGCCCGTGAGCAGCAACACGGCTTAAAGCTATACGTTAAACGTGTGTTTATCATGGATGACGCTGAGCAACTATTACCAATGTACTTACGCTTTGTGAAAGGTGTGATTGACTCAGCCGACTTACCGCTTAACGTGAGCCGTGAGCTATTGCAAGAATCACGCGATGTGAAGTCTATTCGTGATGGTAACGCGCGCCGTGTATTAACACTGCTTGCCAGCTTAGCCAATAGTGAAGACAGTGAAAAACAAGATAAATTTAAGCAGTTTTACGCTGAGTTTGGTGATGTCATCAAAGAAGGCCTTGGCGAAGATATGGGTAACCAAGAGCGTATTGCCAAACTCCTTCGCTACGCGACCAGCAACAACGATGCGCTAGAAACCAGCTTTGCTGACTACAAAGAGCGTATGAAAGACGGTCAAAAAGCCATCTACTATCTAACCGCTGAAAACCTAGCTGCTGCCAAAAATAGCCCACAGCTTGAGCTATTCAAGAAAAAAGGCATCGAAGTTATCTTGATGACCAGCCGTGTTGACGAGTGGGCGATGAACTTCTTAACCCAGTTTGACGGGACGCCACTCCAAAACATCGCTAAAGGCGCAGTTGATTTAGGCGACTTACAAGATGAAGCTGAAAAAGAAGAAGCTAAAAAAGCAGAAGAGAACTTAAAGCCGGTGGTGGATAAGCTCAAAACCGCTTTAGGCGAGCGTGCAAAAGACGTACAAGTGTCAACTCGTTTGGTAGATAGCCCAGCGTGCATCGTGGTTGGTGATGGTGAATTAACGCCACAAATGGTACAAATGCTGCAACAGATGGGTCAAGAAGTCCCAGACATCAAGCCAACGCTTGAGGTGAACCCTAACCATCCATTGATTCAAAAGCTTGATAAAAGCGAGCAGTTTGATGGCGATTTTGACAAGCTGGCCCAAGTCATCTTTGACCAAGCCCTACTTGCTGATGGTGGTCAGTTAGAAGATCCAGCGGGTTATTTGAAGCGTGTGAATGAGTTATTGTTGAAGTAAGCTATGATCAATTAACTCGTCGTTAGAACAAAAAAAGGACTCATATCTGAGTCCTTTTTTTGGGTTTAAAATTTGTTAAATAGGTTTAGGATAACTTCCCGCTATTTGCTTGTAGTTTGCAGTCTGTGTGGCACAGCACCTGAGCATAGGGTCGTTCCTTTTGCCTAGAGACCACCCCTATGCGAGGTGCTGTAAGCCACACAAACCACAAAGCTACCGTTCCAATCGGGGCTAAACCGCTTTTAGTAGGTTTGTGGTGAGTATTAAAGTAAAATGAGCGTCTGATATGGATTTAAATGAGTGTAGTAAGTTTGTGTAGATATACAGTACATTATATCTTCAATCGATAGGTTGTGTGACGCAAGTTTTATACTACCTAGAGATAAAAAACTCTTTTTAATAGGTTAGGGTGATTGATAAAAGTTTATAATTATAGTAATTTTAAAGTGAGCCTAAACAGTTGCCATTTTTTTAAATAATTAATTGAGGATACCAACGTGAAAAAATCAGTTTTTCTATTACCCTTATTGTTTCTGTTGTCAATTCCAGTTCATGCGTCTATGAGTTACGAATGTTATGGTTACAAAGCGGATGGTAAACCAGTAAGTAGTATGAGCGCTTATGTTAAAGTAAATGCCGACTCTAAATTAAAAGCTCAAAAGAAAGCAATAATTAAATATAAGAAAAATGGCAAAACAGTTAACTCTGTTAAATGCAAATAGGGATTGATTATGAAATTCAAAAATATATTTTTAGCATTATCATTAGTGAGTTTCAGTTATTCTTCTTATGCAGAGCCTACTAAAGAACAAACTGTTGATTATATTTTAAATAATCTAGATAGATCAGTAGAAACAGGTGGTGAATATAGCTTTCAAAATAACGACTGTTTGCTTGAAATTGAAGGCAGGCTTATTACAAGTAGTCAGAACAACTCTAATGATGTAATCACAACTTACATACCTTTAGAACAACTTGATCCAAGTGCAAGTGACATTAAAGGTAATAATCATTACTCACTAGTTTTACTTCGTTGCACTAATCAGAAAGATTGTATAATTAACCAGCAAAGGACATCAAGCGGAAATGTCGCTACAAATATTTTTGGTAAAGTTATTCAGGACCATCATAGTAGTTCACAAGGAGTCAAAACTATTGTAGGTAAAAACCACAAAGTTAACCGAGCCTTTAAACATTTGATTAAGCTCTGTGGAGGTCAAGAAGAATTGTTTTAGAACGTGTAGGTACTATTTTAAAAAGTTAGAATCAATCAAGCCTATAATTGGCTTATAGCTCAGCAATCTATTCAGATTAACGTTATTCATCACCATTAAACCTTACCAACATTCACCCTCAATCTCTCAAAAAACCGAAGCGGGTCACTATCACAAGCTTGTAACTCAGCATCGCTCATCACAATATTTATTAAATCCCCGTCTATAGCTACCACGCAAGGCACGTTATCAGCTACAACATGCATAATGTCATCGCTTACCTCGTCTAAATGCAAAGTTTCTATAGGAATAGGGAAGCGCTTAACCTGCTCTTGCCAAGTAGGCTTAGCCTTAAAAGACAATCCATGTGTGATATCACATAGCGCGCAGTGTTTGCTCAAAAATACCTTTTCAAAAGCATACTTTAATTCACCTAATATCGAACCATTTGCATTGTATATACCGATGATTTTCTGCATTTTATTCCCTTTTATTCAATGTTTAGCAGACTCAAGTCATCTTAGGATAGGCTCGCGCTAGTTGAGTTCAATTGAGTTGAGTTAAACGTCAGTTAGTATTTTTAAGGACTAGATTAGATTTGAAACAGATATAAATTCTTAAGCATCATCTGTCTGTAACTGGTTTATAATCGCTACAAAATTATCCACGCCTTGAGCCCCGGTCACTAAATGACGATCATTAAAGATAATGGCTGGCACGCCCGTGATACCTTGCTGAGTAAAGTAGGCTTCTTGCTTACGCACCTCATTGGCATAGCGCTGATCTTCTAATACTTTTAAGGCGTCATCTCTATTTAGTCCAACAGATTCAGCAATAGCTACCAATACATTGCTATCTGAAAGGTTACTATTATCAGTGAAATGGGCTTTAAATAAAGCCATTTTTAGCGCATGTTGCTTGTTACCTAGCTTATCGTTAACTAGCTTATCGTTACCTAGCTTATCATAGTCAAGTTCGGTTCCTGCCCAATGTAATAACTGGTGCGCATTAAACGTGTTATGCATCCGCATCTCATCATTAAAATTCATATCAAAGCCTAAGTCTTTAGCACTTTGAGTAATTTTCTCACGATTTTGCTCAGATTGCTCTGGAGTGATGCCGTATTTTTCCATGAGATGCTCACGCACATTCTGCCCTTCATTTGCCATGTTAGGATTAAGCTCAAACGGCTGCCAATGAATATCATAATCAGTGTTAATCTGTTCAAGTGCTTTTTTTAATTGTAGATAACCGATAAGGCACCACGGGCACATGACATCTGAAGCAATGTCGATTCGAAGTTTTTGATTTGAAGATGTCATATTAGTTCTCCTAAAAGCATGTTAATTTTATTATTTGCTTCAACTTTTATATTACTAAAAATAGACAGGGTGGCTAGTTGCTAAATGTAAGGGTTGCCAATTGTAATAATTGCTAAATGTAATAGTTGCTCTCAATACTAGTTAGTCTCGATAATGGTTTAAAATAGCTTTAATATACTGAAACCGTCATAATATAAATATCAGCGAATATAGATGGCATAAATAGTAATCAAAATTATAGAGCACTCACATGACTCAGCCTATTATTACTTCATTGTTAGATAACGACTTATATAAATTTACGATGCTTCAAGCCATGTTGCATCAGTTTCCTCAAACGCATGGTGTGTATCGCTTTCGTTGTCGTAATTATAAAGATACGGCTTACCCTCTGCCAGATATCAAAGACGCCTTAGAAGAGCAGATTGATTATCTATGTGATCTAAGCTTTACTCACGATGAGTTAGATTATTTAAGTAGTCTACGGTTTATACGCTCTGATTTTGTTGATTACATGGAGCTTTTTAAATTAAAACGTCGTCATATTACTGTCAGTATCGATCAAAAAAACCGTTTAAGTATTGATATTGAAGGTCCAATGATTCAAGCGATGTTTTTTGAAGTGTTTGTCTTAGCTATCGTTAATGAGTTGTACTATCAGCAATTGACTACTGCCGAAGTTTTGGAAGAAGGTGAGCGCCGATTACAGCAAAAAGTAGATTTACTGCAAGACTTGTCACTAAAACAAGAGCGTGGTGCACCCCCTTTTATTATTGCTGACTTTGGGACACGCCGCCGATTTAGTAAAGCGTGGCATGGTCATGTATTAGAAACCCTACGTAAAGCTGCGCCAAGCATTGTGCGAGGCACTTCAAATGTGTATTTGGCGAAAAAGTACAAGATGACCCCAATTGGTACGATGGCGCATGAGTTTTTACAGGCGTTTCAAGCTTTGGATGTTCGTTTGCGTGATTCTCAAAAAGCAGCTTTAGAAGCTTGGGTACATGAGTATCGCGGTGATTTAGGAATTGCTCTTACCGATGTGGTCGGAATGGATGCTTTTTTACGTGATTTTGATTTGTATTTTGCTAAGCTATTTGATGGGCTGCGTCACGACAGTGGCGACCCTTATAGTTGGGGTGATAAAGCCATCGAACATTATAAAAAGCTTAAAATTGATCCTAAGACCAAGGCGTTAACCTTCAGTGATGGTTTGGATATAGAAAAAGCGTGGGAGCTGCATAGCTATTTCAAAGACCGTATTCAAACCAGCTTTGGTATAGGTACTAATTTAACCAATGATATGGGCTTAACACAGTTAAATATAGTGTTAAAGCTGGTTGAGTGCAATGGTCAACCTGTCGCTAAGTTGTCAGATAGTCCGGGTAAAACGATGATTCATAATGATACCTATTTGGCATATTTAAGACAGGTTTTTGATATTGAAAAATATTGATGAATAGTTATTTCAGGTCTTGATAACTAACCCAATAAGAAACCATATCGCTATAGTTATAATGATAACTATAGTTTCATTTTAAATCATTCTATGCTTATATAGTATGACGAGTTACGACGAACGAGAGCCGTATTCATAAAACTATATGAACGCTAAGTTATATCTATCAGCACTGGTTATAGAATAATAATTCTGCTCACAAATCGTCATCTAAAAGTTTGAACAAGCACACAACTATAACATGGAGTTTTAGCTCGGTTTATATATTGACAAGGAGAGTTTATATGTTTAGAGACCTTTTACATCAGCGATACCCGAATGCCGCTTCCAAAAATGCCCCTCTAATTATCAGCCATGATAGTGGCCCGACTGATACGCCTTTAATTGAAGATACTATTGGTGACTATTTCGACAAAGTTGTGACGCAGTATCCCGATAAAGAAGCGATAGTATCTCGCCATCAAGACATCCGATTAACTTATCAACAATTGCAGCAGCAGTCCAATCAGCTTGCCAGTAGTATGATCAAAATGGGTTTAGAAGTTGGTGATCGAATTGGCATTTGGTCGCATAATAATATTGAATGGTTGTTGATGCAGCTTGCCACCGCCAAGGCAGGTCTTATTTTAGTCAATATCAATCCAGCCTACCGCATATCTGAGTTGCAATACGCTTTAAATAAAGTAGATTGTAAGGTTTTGGTGTTTATGCGTCATTTTAAAACCAGTGATTATGTACAAATGGTTCAAGAAATGGCACCTGAGATTTATCATCAGCAATTTGAAAACTTAGCGCTGGATTCATTACCTAATCTAAAGCGTCTCATATGGATTGATCCACCGGGTACTCAAGAATCGTTTAACTTCATGCAGAAGTTTACAGATTGGATGGCAGAAGGAGACAGCAATGATCCTGAGTTAGCAAAGCGGCAAAGCAAGCTTGATGCTAATGATGCCATTAATATTCAATTTACCAGTGGGACAACAGGCACGCCAAAAGGTGCGACGCTAACGCATAGGAATCTATTAAACAATGCCTATCACCTCGGTGAAGCATTATGTTTATCATCTGATGATAAGTTATGCTTACCATTACCGTTATATCACTGCTTTGCAATGGTATTGGGTAATCTAACTATGTTGTCGCACGGCGGTTCACTCGTGTATCCAAGTGCCAGCTTTGACCCATTACAGGTATTAAAAGCGGTGAGCGAAGAGCGCTGTACTCTATTACATAGTGTGCCTAGTATGTTTTTAGCGGTGCTCAACCATCCTGAGTTTTCAAAATATGATTTGACCAGTCTGCGTAGCGGTGTCACCGGTGGCGCAAGTTGCCCGCATGAACTCATGCAGAGAATTATCGACGACATGCACATGAGTGAGCTCACTATCGCTTATGGTATGACCGAAACCAGTCCGAAGTCGACGCAAACCTTGCCGACCACAGAATTTGAAAAGCGTATTACCACCGTAGGCGTGGTACAACCTCATCTAGAGGTAAAAATCGTTGATCCCGAAACTGGCGAAACCTTGCCCATCGATGAAGTAGGCGAGGTGATGACGAAAGGGTACGCGGTGATGAAAGGCTACTGGAATGATACTGTAAAAACCAATGAAGCTATCGTAAATGGGTGGATGCATACCGGTGATTTGGGCAGTATGGATGAACAAGGTTACATCTCTATTGTTGGACGCAGTAAAGATATGATTATTAGAGGTGGAGAAAATATTTATCCGATCGAAGTAGAAAACTATTTATATCGTCATCCAAAAATATCAGACGTACAAATTGTAGGCGTGCCTGATGAGCGTTACGGGGAGGTGCTCGCAGCGTGGATTATTCCAAAAGCGGATCAGAGCATAACAGAGCAAGAAATACGCGACTTTTGCTATAACCAAATAGCGCATTTTAAGATACCAACGTACATACGTTTTGTTGATGCGTATCCGATGACGGTCACAGGTAAAATCCAAAAATTCAAAATTGTAGAAATGATGAAAGAAGAGTTGGAAGTGACAGTTTAGTTTCACTTATTCAAAAAGCTATGCTTAGAGTATGCCTATAGAATAAACTGCCATGTGATGACAGTTGATAAATTAATAAACCCAACTTTTATATCAAGTTGGGTTTTTATGTTTTAATTCAAATTTTTGCATTATTAGATTTTAGAACGATGAATTAGGCTGCTTTAAAAATTCTATCTCTTCATCTGTAGAATCTCTATCTAGCACATCATTGCGATGCGGATAACGCCCAAATCGATCAATGATTTCTTTGTGTCTAATCTCATATTTTAAGGTATAGTCATCGTCTAAAGCCTTAAATAGCGGCAAACCTTGCTCATGAATTTTGGCAGATTCAGAATGCATAAAGGGCATAATTGCAAACTTCCTACGCTGTAAAGGGATGTCAGTATAGTCATCACGTTTTACTAATTCCTGTGCTAATACCAACGCCATATCATCCTGAGCAAAGGCATCAGGGGAGTCTCTAAATAGATTGCGAGAGAATTGGTCAAGTACAATTATTTCAGCTAATGCGCCTTGAGACGTATCACGCCAATGAGCACACTCTCCAAGCCTTGCCGATAGTAGGGTATCTAAAAACTTTTCCCTAATTTTATGATCAAAATTATCATTTTTTTCGAACCAATAAGGCTGGTTGTCTGGATCAAACCAGAAGTCCAAGACTTCTTTTGCTTCAGGTGCTATTTGAGTAGTCATGTTTTTATTGTCTCCTAAAGTGATTGATAAGCAACAAGTCTATAACCGTTAGACTATATAGTTATTTTTCTACTATAATTTTTATGGCTTTTAATCAGGCATCGAATAGTTTAAATAGAAGATAATACAGTTTTTTAGCTTACAAAGTTAAATATAGGTACAATATAAGTTAAATATAGGTACAATATCATCAGTTAAAGCTATCTATCAGGTTATAGAACTGCTGAGAATACTATCTAAAGATAGCATCCATTACTAGTTTGACAAGCTATTCGAGTGACGTTAATATCGTATTGTATGTTTATTTGAGTGCATTGGTTACTCTTTAAAACTTATAATGAATGGACTTAAATAACTGCTATAGAGATTGGCTAAATATTCAACTTACTGAATATTTAGAATAAAAATAACTAATAAAAAAGACGATTATCGTCTTATTTCAAGGAACGAAGATATGACTAATACAAGGAAACTGGCAGCAGAATTCTTAGGGACGATGTGGCTAGTATTAGGGGGCTGTGGTAGTGCGGTATTTGCTGCTAACTTTGGGGGAGACGGTAACCCATTAGGTATAGGGTTTGTCGGTGTGGCATTGGCATTTGGTCTAACCGTATTGACAGGCGCTTATACATTCGGTCATATTTCAGGCGGACATTTCAATCCTGCAGTTAGTATAGGTCTTATGGTAGGCAAACGATTTCCTGCTTCTCAATTACCAGGATATATTATTGCGCAAGTATTAGGCGGTGCTCTTGGAGCGTTTATTATTTACCTTATTGCTACGGGTCAAGCGGGCTTTGCCATTGATGCGAGCAGTGCCGGTGCGTTCGCTACCAATGGCTTTGGCGACTTTTCACCAGGCGGCTACAGTATGACAGCAGCATTCATTGCTGAAATTGTACTTACTGCTGTATTCCTACTTATTATTATGGGCTCCACTCATAAGAATGCACCAGTCGGGTTTGCGCCTATTGCTATTGGTTTAGGTTTAACTTTAATTCACTTAATTAGTATTCCAATCACCAATACTTCTGTTAATCCTGCACGCTCTACTGCGGTTGCATTATTCGTAGGTGGTGATTCTATATCACAACTATGGCTATTTTGGGTAGCACCAATCATTGGTGCAGCGATAGGCGGAGCCATATATGCTTGGTTAGGACATGACCGTCCGGATATCGTTGGTGAGTGAGTTGTTTTAATAAACTAAATAGTTTTAATAAACTAAATAGTTAAAGAGACCTTATAGGTCTCTTTTTTTTGCTTATTAATAGCTATGAAAGGTTATAAAATAATTAATAAGACAACACCTTTATGATCTTGTTAACGGTTCATATCTCCTTATGAGTATATGCTAGAATCATAAGCGTAAATTTAATAAGAATTAAAACCAATAATATATAACCATTTAAAAAATTTAATGAATTTAGTCTGCTTTAATCAACCTTATCTTTTGATCTATAAGATAAAGATATTGTATTAATCAAAATAACTGCTTAGATAACTGCCATAACTTCAATAAATTACCCTAAAAAGTACGCTAATATGATATGTAGCAAAATTACATTACTTTGAATGACTTAATCTTTGATGCCTAATTACTCATCTATTGAGTACCCGTTTGATATAAACCCACTGTTTGATAGGAATACTGATATGTCAGCTTTAAGTTTAAAGAGTAATAATCGTTGTTATCATGGTGAGCAGCATTATTATACTCATCAATCTAGTACTACCCAATCAGAAATGACGTTTAGTATTTACTTACCTGATGAGGCCTTAGCGGGTAAGACTTGCCCAGCAATCCTATACTTATCTGGGTTAACGTGTAGCCCTGATAATGTGACTCATAAAGCGCACTTTCAGCAAAGATGTAGCGAGCTTGGCATGATTTTTATTGCGCCAGATACGTCGCCAAAAGGGGAAGATTTGCCAGATGATGACCGTTACTTTGTGGGTCAAGGCGCAAGTTATTATGTGGATGCCAAACTAGCGCCTTGGGCAGATAACTTTCAAATGCACAGTTATATCATTAATGAATTTTATGAGCTGGTTCGGAGTCAATTCTCTATAAGCAGTATAGGTATTACAGGTCATTCCATGGGCGGGCATGGGTCCATCATGTTTGGATTCAAATATCCAAGTAAGTTTGTCAGCGTGTCTGCCATTGCACCTGTCAGTGTTGCTAGTGAATCGGACTGGGGTAAAGCGGCATTTGAAGCTTATTTCGGTGCAGATTCCAACCAAGGGGGTTTAAGTTGGTCACAATATGATGCGGTGACTGCCATTAAAGAGGCAGGCAAAAAGTATACCTCATTATTAGTTGATCAAGGCGGAGCCGACGATTTCTATAAAGAAGGCGCACTTCGTCCTGAAGCCCTGCAAGCAGCTTGCCAAGATGTTGACCAGCCTCTAACACTTCGTTATCACGCAGGATTTGACCACAGTTATTATTTTATCCAAAGCATTATTGATGATCATGTTGAACATCACTATAACGCCGCTTTGATTCATGGATAGCTGTTATAATAACGGGGGCTAATAGGATGGCTAAAGCCCCCTAATTTAATTATGCAAAGAATAACGCCTTTTTTATTATCCAAAAATTAAACCTTTATTTTGAGAAATCGTATGAGCAGTACACAATCCGCAGCTTCAAACGCTAGTCAATCAGACTTTCTTATTGCCCCCTCTATTCTTTCAGCCGACTTTGCGCGTTTAGGAGAAGAGGTAGAAGCAGTCCTTGAAGCGGGTGCCGATGTTATTCACTTTGATGTCATGGACAATCATTATGTGCCAAACTTAACGTTTGGAAGTATGATTTGTAAAGCCTTACGCGATTATGGGGTTGAGGCGCCAATTGATGTTCACTTAATGGTTTCACCTGTAGATAGTATGATTGAGCAGTTCTTAGAAGCAGGGGCTAGTTTTATAACTTTTCATCCAGAAGCTACGCATCATATTGACCGTTCATTGCAAATCATTAAAGATGGCGGCGCTGAGTGCGGGCTTGTATTTAATCCTGCCACACCGCTACATTATTTAGATTATGTCATTGATAAAGTCGATCAGATACTACTAATGAGTGTTAACCCTGGATTCGGCGGTCAATCGTTTATTGAAGGGACGCTTGATAAGATTACCCAAGTACGTGAACGGATTAACGCCTGTGGTCGAAACATTAGATTAGAGGTAGATGGCGGGGTTAAAGTTAACAATATACGTGCGATTGCAGAAGCAGGTGCAGATATGTTTGTAGCAGGTTCAGCAATCTTTAATCAGCCTGACTATAAGCAAGCCATCGATGCAATGCGCCATGAGCTCAGCTTGGTTGGCGCCACAAAAGTTTAGTTATACCAATTCTGAAAACTATCATATCGAGTAAAACGAGTGCAAACGCTACAATGAGTCTAAACACTATTTAATGTAGGCTCAGCGAGTTTGATAAGGATAGGTTATCTTCAAAAAAGGTATTAATTTGACATATAAAGAGATGAAATGACTGACAATACAACTTTAAAAAAACAATCCGAAAACCCTCAAAAGCAACCAAGTTTAGTACCCAAAAACTTTACTATTGGTTTGTTTTTATTCTCATTGGTATTAAGCATAGCAGGTTATGTTTTTAGATTAATCTTTGGTGACCCTTTAAATGAGGTGTTACGGCATGCCGCTGTTATAGTCCCTTTATTTGTAATTGGTATCCCTTTACTGTTTTGGGTTGGGGCGCTAATTATGAATAAACTCAATAATATGAATATTCAGCGCCGAAATGCGTTGACTTTAGGCTGGTTAACCTCATGTGTCACCATGCTATGGCTAATGGGAACTTATAGTTAAATAATCGGGACCTATTTTTAAACTTTAGTTTGGGAATGGGTACATATCGTTGTATTAACATAATTATATGAAGACTCGTTAAGGAATTCATTTGTCAATATTTGACCCGCGCTCTTTTTATTATCCTTATCCAAAAGACATTCCTAAAGGACTCATAATAGCCCTTATTATTGGATGCTTATTGTTCGGTTTATCAAGTTTACGTCAAGGTACTGACCTACAGGGCTGGCTTGCCGTGCTTGAGCAGTGGTTATTCATGTTAATCATAGTTCCTACCGCCACAGCTGTGGTAGCCTTGCCTTTTAAATACCGTGATCCAACTTTTGAGCTTAAAAATGCATACTATCTTGGTATGTTTGTAGCGCTATTATTTACCTTAGCCAAACTACGCTATTGGCGTTAGGCCATATTACGGATATATGAATGTATGTTGTAAGTTATGGCTTAAATTGAGCTTAAGCTAAATAAACCTTGAAATTTGTGTCATTAGCGTCCATTGTTTATAGACAGACTTTAATTGTAAAGCTAAGTTTAAAGCAAAACGATTAGATGCTATACGATAAAATGCTAAGCAATATATTAAAACGCGATATGAGGTTAATAGGGAATGGTATTTGATTTTGACAACGACAGTAATATAAATATCGATATTGATACAGATACTGGAGAGCGCTCGACCAAACGTAAAGGGTTCGCACAAGAGACGGTGCTTGAGCTTATCGAAGACGTGGATGGAATGATCGTTTTACGTGATGCAGGCGATGCGGACAACCCACTATTGACAATCAATTTTTCTGATAAAGTACAAGATATGCTAGGTAGTGATGTTCAATTTGTGGGACATCAAATGGTCCACGCTGCTATTCAGGCTGTTATGAAAAAGCAAGTAGGGCAGTGGCACGCTAACGTTTATGATGAAGAGCCTGAGCATTACAGCTAATTTAATAACATTAAAAGATTTCACTAGATAAATACGTTTGAGTCTATAAATCTACAACTATAAATCTATAACTAGCGATCTATAATCAATAAAAGTAACATTACAAACTAACATTGAATATTCATCCATTAAAAAAGGAGATTATCATTTGATAATCTCCTTTTTTATAGCGTTATATTGTCAAAAGACATTAGAACACTATTTGATTTTAGCTTCTTTAAAAATAACGTGTTTGCGGGCTTTAGGATCAAACTTTTTGATTTCCATTTTGCCAGGCATAGTACGTTTGTTTTTGGTAGTGGTATAGAAGTAACCTGTACCAGCAGTAGATACTAACTTAATCTTGTCTCTCATGATGCATTCCTATTAATTTGTAAAGTACGATGACTAAAAGCGAGTCATCTTGCTAGTCGATTAAAAGACTAAACTTTTTCACCTTTAGCGCGTAAATCAGCAAGAACTTTATCAATACCTTGCTTATCGATAATACGCATACCTTTAGCAGAAACACGAAGACGAACAAAACGATTTTCAGATTCTACCCAAAAACGATGATTATGTAGATTTGGAAGAAAGCGACGACGGGTTCTGTTAAGCGCGTGCGAAACATTGTTACCCACCTGAGGGCGCTTTCCTGTCACTTGACATACTCGAGACATGACGGACTCCTAATATAGTTGTAAGACATAACGAAAAGCATGCTAATCATGCTTTATAAATAAGGTGTCTTACCTACTCAAAATAACAATTCGATATGCGGCTATGGACACATAAGATTGATACTTGAATAAAATGTTAACAGAAAGTTTGCGGTCATAACTTTTTAACGCCACAACGAAAAAAGTGGGTGACCTTACTAAAATTTTTAAGGGCGTATTTATACCATACAATCAGATATTTATCAAATAAATTGTTAAAAGATTATCGCACAAAACCACGCATAAATTAAGTTTTAATTATAAGATAGTGTCAAATTTCGTATATACTAACTGTATTTGATCTTAATGATACTATTTTTGTTGTAAGTAACCATTAAAAACAGTAAATTATATCTTAGAACATATTGCGAAACACTATATTTATGTAGATGCTATATTTATGTAGATGGTATGTCTGCTAAACAAGTTATGACAAGTTATGGACGACTGCTTTATTTTGATCTTTATAGGTCCTTTTTAAACTTTAAATAAGCAATTTAATAAACATACTTACAAATCACTCCAAATCGGTAAGCTTAGGATATTAGGAAACAGAACATGATGGTTAGATCAGCTAGAGTATTTCAATTAACGGCGCTAACAGTCTCACTAGCATTAGCAGGGTGCGGCGGTAGTGATAACAGTGGCGGCGTTGATTCAGTTAAGCCTGGGCTACCTGAAGGAGGATCTCAAGGTAATGGGGGTGCAACAGGCAATGGCGGATCTAATCCTCAAAGTCCTATCGAGTCATTGAACGTCAGTACTATATCAATAAAAGATGTAAACGGAAATGATACTCGATTTATTAATCGTAATGGCGTTACTGCCAAAGTAACGGTAACGGATCAAGCAGGTCAACCCATCTCGGGAGCTTTAGTCACCTTTTCCGGTGAGAAAGTACAGTTCGGTAGTTCTAATAATGCAGTAATCACTAATACCAATGGTGAAGCGATTATATCAGTCATGCCTGAATCAAATACCGATACGGGAAGTTACACCATGAAAGCTACGGCCACTTATAATGGGATGACCAGTGATGCCGCTGATGCTTTTTATTCCATTCAAGCTGTGAGTGTCCGCTTGAGTAACTTGCAGACAGCCAAAACCAATTTGGAAACTGGTGGCTCAACCCTTGTTACTGTTGAAACTACCGATCAAGTAACTGGTGAGTTTGCTAACGATGTCAGCGTTAACTTTAGCGCGACATGTGGTAGCTTTGATACCGCCTCATTATCATCAACTAACCAAGGTAATGTGAGTACGACTTATAAAGCGGTTGATAGTAATGGTCAGCTTTGTGAAGGTGTGCATACCATTAGTGCTACAGCACCAAGTGCCAGTACTTCTGCTTTACAAACCACAGTAAACATAGCTGCAATCGAAGCTACGTCGATTATTTATACCACAGAAGCAGGTATGACATTAGGTGCTAAAAGTAGTGGGTCTGCGAGTAGTAGTCAGATTGAATTTACCGTTTTCTCAAATGGTACGCCAGCTTCTAATCAAGAGGTGGACGTTTATTTATTACGTGCACCGAATGATTTTAGTTTTGTCAGAAATGGTAACCGTAATAGCCCTCAGACGTTAACCAGTGATGCTTCAGGTAAAATTAACGTGACGGTCTATCCTGGTGATCTTCCAGGTCCTGTAGAGCTTAAAGCTGCGTTAAAAGCTGACCCTTCTGTTTTTGCGTTGTCTAAAAACTTAGCCGTGGCAACTGGTCGACCCGCTCAATATCGCATCACGCTTGCACCAGAACGCACGGTCATCCAAAACGACATCATATCAAGTACAGGTATCGTCGTTCGTCTTTCAGATCGTCAGGGTAACTATGTACCAGAAGGCACTGTGGTCAGCTTTGTGACCGAAGGCGGTACGGTGACACCAAGTTGTGCTACTGACGATCAAGGCGAGTGTTCAGTGACGTTAACCTCTCAAAACCCTCGTCCTGCTGACGGCCGCGTTAGTGTCTTAGCCTATGTGGAAGGGGATAAAGCCTATTTGGATGTCAATGGAGACAACATTTATACACCGGGAGTTGATACGCTGACACAGAATATAGGCACGTTATTCCGCGATGATAACGAAAATCTTCAGTATGATATTGGAGAATATCAATATAGCCGCGCTTTATTAGGTAATCCTTTATCTTGTGCGCCTTCACTGTTTACGCAGCCTAACCGTCCTAATACTTGTGATGATGCTTTAGATGCTGTGTTGCGCAAACAGATAATTTTAGGATTTGCAGCGAGTACGCCAACCATTGTCAATAAGGCATATGATAAATCAAGCAATACGATCACATTTGGTCTATACGGCAATGGTATGCTAACTCTGCCTATGCCTTCAGGAACTAATGTGTCTATCGTTACTGATGATAGAACAGATGACGGTGTAGATTGTAATGCTGAGTTGATATCTGGTTATGAAGAAGTTCCGAATTCTGTCGATTTAAAGCGAGTCTACAGTCAAAATGGCACTATGATTAATGGATTTTTAAATAGTGATGTTGTCAAGTATGCCGTCGATGTGCAAAACTGTACTAGCAGTGATAAAGTTGAGCTTAACATCACATCGCCTGATGGCGGGGTAGTGAAAACTCGCCTAAATCCGTTAATTCAATAATTTTTGATTCAGTAATGCATTAACTTAATAATACATTAACTCAATAATGCTTTAACTTAACAGCGTATTTCCTTTATACGTAATAATAGACAAACCTAAGCTTAAAAGCTTAAGAAATGATCACAAATGAATGCCCTCAACATTTTGAGGGCATTTTTTTGATAGGGATTAATTTGTAGTATCCTAATATTTAGATCTTTATTGAATAAAATTATCAGCTTCTTCTAATCAGCTTCTTAAATAAGAGATGCTAACAATATAGAAAACGCTGACAGTCTATTGAGCACTAACAGTTAAACGTTAAATCAATTACACGATCTTTAAGTCTCACTCCGTATAAATAGGTAGCTACCATCCATGTGTAAGGTATCAAAAGACGCGCCTTCAGAGCAAAACCTCTCAGCGACTAGCTCTTCACAACCATACCAGCCGTTTACAGTGCAAAGCAGCACACAACCTCCTTATTCCTTACTTGCTGTACTACTCTCCTTATACTTAGCACAAGGATTGCCCTCTGGATTTATAACGCAGGCGTTGCCGGCAATTTTAAGAGAGTACAACGTGTCCTTACAAATGATTGGCCTATCAGGACTCATACTGATCCCTTGGTCATTGAAGTTTTTATGGGCTCCACTGGTTGATAGATATTATTTCAAATCGATAGGTCGGGCGCGTAGCTGGATAATACCGATTCAATTACTATCAGCGCTATTAGTGGCTTGGGTAGGTCTATTCGATCCTTACGCGCTTAGCTCACCGGCAACGTTATGGACAATTTATTTGCTCTTGTTTTTATTGAGTTTGAGTGGGGCCACGCATGATGTAGCAGCAGATGGATTGGCGACCCGTTCGCTCTCTGAGCTTCGATCAATTACTAAATTACCGCCCTACGCGCAATCCTCTACTACCGCCACGCATAACAACGTACTGTATAAGGATAATAAAAGCGCTTCGAGTAGAAGTGAGATGAAGGTACATATTAACGACCTATCAGCATCCAACAATATATCTACCGTCACCAATGCGTCTAATATGAGTGATGCGCTGACTGTAGGTACAAAGCACTCACATAACCCCTATCGGGGAATGGGTAATGCGGTGCAAGTAATTGGGTATCGGCTCGGGCTTATATTGGGCGGTGGGGTTTTTCTATTGGTATTAAGCCAGTGGTCGTGGCGTTATAGCTTTTTTGCTATGTCAGCACTTATCTTGCTCAACACCCTCCCTATATGGCGGTATGATGAAAACAAACGTGATATACACTATGATCATAAGGTAGAAGGTGATCATAATCTAATATGTCATGATGCTAATTTGGATGTGTATCAAACGCATGGAGATAAAGAAAATGCAATAAATTCGCAATTGAATCTTAAGTTTAGCTTTGCGGATATTGGAAGATATATTAGCGAGAATTACAGCTACTTTTGGTCCAATAAGCATATGCGCGCATGGCTTTATGTACTACTCACATTCAAAGTAGTAGATGGTATATCTAGCGGCATGGTTAAGCCTATGATGGTAGATATGGGCATTGCCACACGAGATATCGGCCTATGGGCAAGCGTACTGGGGTCAATAGCGTCATTAATTGGTGCAGGCATAGCAGCTATTTTATTAAAACGGTTTAGACCTCAAAATACCTTAGTAGTGTTTTATGGTTTGCAAACTTTGACTACCGCGCTATATATGATTGTTGCCATAGGCTTTGAGCATCCTAATTGGATAGCACTTAGACAGCACGTCCCATTTTGGTGGATATATGCGGCTAATGCGATTGAGCACATGGCAGCAGCACTTGCGCTAGTTGCGATGTTAACGATGGTAATGCATTACGCACGGCATGATAAAGCAGGTAGCGACTTTACCACGCAAGTATGTATTTTAACGGTATTTAGTGGCGGGGCACATTTAATCAGTGGCTATATCGCAGATTGGTTAGGATATACGGGTCACTTTACGCTAAGTGTCGTTTTAGGCGGACTATGCCTTATACCACTTCTGTATTGGCGACGTGTATTTGGCGCTATAAACCCATAATATGAATCAACAATCATAAAAGTTAAACTGCTAAGTTAGCAGTAGTTCTAGAACAAATTTACTGCCAATAAAACCAATAGCCAGTATGATAAAGGCTACTATCGTCATATTGGCAGCACGGCGCCCGCGCCAACCTGAGCGCCAGTGACCAATTAACAGGCCGCCAAATAATAGCCATGATATACAGCTTAGTATGGTTTTATGGGCAATATGCTGAGCCATCAGATCTTCTACATAGATGAAGCCAATGGCCAGTGCCACGGTCAGAATACTAAAACCTACAAGTATCATGTCGAATAATAAAGATTCCATACTTTGTAATGAGGGCAGTTTATTGACCCAAAAGCGGTGAGCGGTTTTGTGCTTAAGCTCTCTGATTTGGAATCGCAATATAATGGCTTGTACCGCTGCCATCAGTAGTACACAGTAGGCCGCAATAGATAGAATAATATGGGCTTCTAATCCTGTGCTAATATTGGTGATAGGATCGTAAGGTGCATTAGCAAAATAGCCTAAGCAAAGCCCCCCTATGGCGACAGGCATGGCAATGACGCCAAGGCTTAATATAGAACGATAAAAACTAAATAGAATGTAAAATAATAGAAAATAAAAGCTGGTAAGACTGGCGATATTAAATACGTTAAAGTTCAGCCCATAAATAGTAAATATATTAGGGTATAGAGCGATGCCATGTGCAATGATACCGACTAACAGCATCCCCAAAGTGAACCCTTTGGCAATGGGTTTCATGCGAATCAGTGCCCATATTAAGTGGCAACTCACTATAACGTAAACAATAAGCGCGATAGTAAAAGCTAGCAACACGGTGTTTAAGTCCCCAATGCAAATCTTCAATGAAAGTCGCTAATGAAAGTCGCTAATAAAAGTCCCTAGTTAAAATCCAGTAAACAAGTTAGACGACATAATGTTTGATATACTAGGTGCACAAAGATAACTAATTAATTCAATAATTCGTCAATTCAATAATTCATTAGCTCTATGCCTAATTTATCTTAATGTCTGAATCAGCTAAATATCTAGTTGAGCAAAGACTAACGATAATCAAATTTTTAACTGATTATATAGTGTTAATTTAGCATAGAATACGTCTTATTAGCGATTGCAGTATAGTTAAACTTGCGAATTTGTTAAAATAATAATACTCATATCGCCACATACACATTAAATATAGCCATATTATAATTCATAACTTAAACGATTGATCGAGAAGCCTTATATGTTTGATACATTAACCGAAAGACTTTCTGGCAGCCTGCGTAAGATATCAGGTTCAGGCCAGCTGACTGAAGATAATATAAAAGACACGCTTCGTGAAGTGCGCATGGCGCTGTTAGAAGCTGATGTTGCGTTACCCATCACTCGCGACTTTGTAAAGCGTGTTAAAGAAGAGGCATTAGGCCAAGAGGTGCTAAAAGAGCTTGCGCCTGGTCAAGCCTTTGTAAAGATAGTTTATGATGAACTGACTGAAATGATGGGCAGTGCCAATCAACAGTTAGAGATGACGGGCAAACCGCCTGTGGTCTACCTACTTGCAGGCCTTCAAGGTGCAGGTAAAACGACAACAGCAGGTAAGCTTGCAAAGTATTTACAAGAGCGACATAAGAAAAAAGTCATGCTGGTGTCAGCTGACGTCTACCGTCCAGCTGCAATTAAGCAGTTAGAGCAGGTTGCTGGTCAAGTAAATGCAAAGTTTGTCAATTCTACAACGGATGAAAACCCAATCGATATTGCCAAACGTGCTATTGAAGAGGCAAAGCTTCAGTATCAAGATATTCTTATCATCGATACGGCAGGACGCTTGCATATCGATGAGAAAATGATGGATGAGATCAAGGCATTGACTGCTGCGGCCAATCCATCAGAAACGCTATTTGTTGTTGACGCTATGACTGGTCAAGACGCGTCGAATACTGCAAAAGCCTTTAATGATGCATTGCCTTTAACGGGCGTTATACTAACCAAGACAGATGGTGATGCTCGTGGTGGTGCTGCTTTGTCAGTACGCGCCATTACTGAAAAGCCGATTAAGTTTTTAGGTCGCGGTGAGAAGCTTGACGCTTTAGAAGCCTTTCATCCAGAGCGTATTGCTCAACGAATCTTGGGTATGGGTGATGTCTTAAGTTTGGTCGAAGAGGTCGAGCAGAAGATTGATCGCGACAAAGCTGAGAAGATGGCGAAAAAAATCCAAAAGGGAGGTAACTTTGACCTTGAGGATTTATTAACTCAGTTTCAGCAAATGAAAAACATGGGCGGAATGACAGGCTTTTTAGATAAGTTACCGGGTATGAGCGGTGCTGGCGTGAAAGAAGCGCTTGAAGAAGCTAAGCCTGAAGAAAAAGTTAAAGAAATGGAAGCGCTCATCAACTCTATGACGCCCTATGAGCGTAAAAACCCAGACAAAATAAACCCAAGTCGTAAACGCCGTATTGCAGCAGGCTCTGGTAAACAGATTCAAGACATTAACCGCCTTTTAAAGCAGCATAAACAAATGGCTAAAATGATGAAAATGATGTCTAAGCCTGAGGGCATGGGCAAAATGATGAAAGCCATGCAAGGATTAACTGGTATGGGCGGCGGCGGTGCTGGTGGCGGCGGGCCCTTATTTGGCGGCGGTAATACTGGTGCTAAAAGCGCAAAAGGTAATGCGGGCGGTATGCCGCCGTTTGGATTAGACCCAAGTAAAATGCCGAGTAAAGAAGATATGGAGCGTCAAATGAAGGATTTAGAACAGAATTTACCTCCTGATTTTAAAAAGCGCTTTTAATATTTATTAATACAAAAAGCCAGCCTTTATTTTTAAGGGCTGGCTTTTTTTATTTAAGAATTAACGATATACATTCAATATAGTCAAAGAAGTCAAAATGTTTACAAGGCAACCGAGTGCAAATACTACTTATGTAGGCTTAGCGAGGTTAACGCCGTAAATGTTTAGTAGTTCGCTGACTATACAGCTGGTATTATGACTTAGAGTCTGACAACCAGTTAGTTTTACGTAAGCTCTGTTTGGTCTTACGCCGCTGTTTCTTCCGAGCTAATTTGACATCGTCTCGTTCATGCAGACCCCCTTTTTCCATTAATGGATTTAGTGCTAAATAATTTCGCGGCTTCACAACTTGCCTTGAGGATATTATTTTATCATCTTCAAGCTGCCGCTCGATCTGCTTTGATTTCTTTAATTCATTTTTTAAACTCATACTATTCCTATCGTATTTAGGAGTGGAATATAGGGGCTGTCTAGAATTAGTATATGTCACTGAGAACGGGTCTCGAGCAAAGCACTGCTCAAGTGGGGCTGATGCTAAAAATGCTCCAGACGTTGTTGCAAATTTAGCCAAGGTGCAATACGCTTCTGTCATTAGCGCCCGTTTGCGCCTAGTCTGAACCAATTTTAGCCATCAGCAGTACTAATATACTAATTCTAGACAGCCCCTAGTGAGTGTTATCGCCTTAAGGTTAATTAAAAGGCGATCTTTAATAGTGACTCAAGCTATTTCCACGTAAATTAAAATGTGTTAATTGACAATGATTAAAATCTTGTGACATTTTTTATTCTCCTTGTACTATAAATAGTTCTTATAAATAGTGACTGTACTTAGTCTTGATTATTAAAATAGTTACTAATATTTGATACTTAGATCTAACGTTTAGTTTCCAAGATAACTATTCTTTTATTACATTATCGCTGAATACTATCAGTGTTTAATGAACGTTATCCTTTAATACACATCACTTGTTTTAGAGTGTGTACCACTTCCACCAAGTCGGATTGGTTGTTCATCACCGTGTCGATGTCTTTATAAGCACCAGGGATTTCATCCATGACGCCTTTATCTTTTCGGCATTCTACATTTTTAGTCTGAGCTTTTAGCTCATCTATGCTAAAGCTGCGGATCGCTTTACCACGGCTCATCTTACGGCCAGCGCCATGTGAGCAAGAGCAAAACGATTCGCTATTGCCAAGACCACGTACAATAAAAGATTTTGCACCCATCGAGCCGGGTATAATCCCAAGCTCTCCTGCATAAGCACTAATAGCCCCTTTACGAGTCACATAGACGCTTTCACCAAAATGAACCTCTTCATTGACATAGTTATGATGACAATTAATGGCCTCTTTGGTTAGTCTAAATTTAGGCAGTTTGGCCTGTGGTGATTGCATGGACTTGATGACCAGGCGCATCATTTCTTTACGATTTTGCAAGGCATAATCTTGTGCCCATTCAACAGCTTCTACATAATCTGTAAAACTATCTGAACCCTCAGCGAAATAGGACAGGTCACGATCTGGTATATAACCAAAACGTGATTCTCGCTCTTTTTTAGCCAGTTCGATAAAGTAGCGCCCAATACAGTTACCTATACCGCGACTACCAGAGTGTAGCATCACCCAAACATCATTATTTTCATCAAGACAAAGCTCAATAAAGTGGTTGCCGCCGCCCAGTGTTCCTAGCTGCTTTGCCCATGTACGGTTAAAGCCTTTAAGCATTTTAAGTAGGCCAGGATGTTTATCCGTAATACGCTTTAAGCGATTACCTAATGGGTCGAGGGTCGAAACCTTTGCTTGGATTTGCTTGTGCATGTTAAAGCCGACAGGCACTTGATGTTCTATCAATTGGCGCAACTGCTTTAGATTATCCGGCAGATCATTCGCTGTAAGTGAAAGCCGTACGGCGTTCATACCGCAGCCAATATCGACACCAACCGCAGCAGGAATGATTGCAGACTTGGTTGGTATAACACTGCCTACCGTAGCGCCTTTACCCACGTGCACATCAGGCATCACGGCAATATGCGAATGCACAAACTTTAGTTGTGCCATACTCCTAAGTTGCTGAAGAGCGCCTTGCTCGATGTCAGTCGTATAAATTTTGACTGGAACACCATGTTTACCATTTTCATTTAAAATAAGTTGAATACTCATATCGCTTATATTTCCATTCTGTTTTTCAGTATTGCTATGTCAGCTGATTACTATGTCAGTTGCTTGCTATGTCAGCTGCTGCATTAGCTGTTGTTTCTTAGCTGGTAGTTTAGTTTAGCTATTAGCTTTGTTCAGATAATGACAATATGTAGCTCATTTAAAACCTAAATGCACTTTATTGCAGACAAAGCAATACCGCCGTTCTATTCTGAAAATCAAAAATGTTTACTGCTCGTTTATATCAGCAGATAAAATCAAGATTTGAATAGAACGTTGTTATTTTTTAGTGTTGTTTTCTTATAACAAATCGAAGGGGAGAGACAGCGTAAACGTAATCTTATAATAGAGCCATTGATCAATGCTGATTATCAAAGCCATTTATCAAATGCATTGTTATAAACTACATAGCAAAGCGACATAGCTAAATCACAAGTTAGAATCACAATGGTGATTAACATATGATGATAATGACATACAGATAAGCTTAAACTTATGATAACAGGCGTGATATTATAAAGCTTGATCAGAGCGAGATTAACGCACATCCAGTAGCTAAATAAATCATTAATGTGTCAACAACGAAGAGAAGTTAGGAAAGGAAGTTGGTTTAGAAATAGGAATTTATAAAATATAAATCACATGACTTTATTCTAACCATTAACCAAACTTTTTAGAGGTTAACACTGCTGCAAACTTAACATTTACTGCTGTCTTTTTAGGTAAATAGGACACGATGATTCCTCCATAAGTTGAGTTAATAAAAATAATTAGAATGTAGTAGGACTATTGAGTATTTAAATAAAGTCAAAGAAGTCTAAAATGTTTACAAGGTAACCCAGTGTAAATACTACTTATGTAGGCTTAGGGAGGTTAACGCCGTAACAGTTAAGTAGTTCGTTGACTATATCAAACTACGGTCTAAGTGCGCTTATAATAACCCTATAAGCTTTAATGTCAAGGCATTATAGAAATTGAATATTAATAATTTATGAAAACTAGCATTTTAAAGTCGGTAGATGGTAGATTAAAAACACTCAAATACTGAGTATAAATAATTGATAATATGAATAAAAGTATCGACCTAAAATTGTTAAGTATTAAAATTAGACCCAACTCATTCAAGGACGACTAAGTTGTGATGACTAAATTACTATACAGCCATTTTTTTATGCTCACTTGTCTGTGCGCACACGCTGCTCAAGCCGCCCATACTCAGCAAGATTTGTTGAATCAAAAGCAAATCGATCATCAATCAAACAATCAGATTACGCTCTTAGCACTGATGAAAGAGTCGGCACCGTACATGAGTGGTCAAACTAAAAAAACCATCAATACATATTTGGAACCACTACCAGATTCAAACGGCAAAACCATATTACAATCCAACATAGCAAGCTCAATTAAATCAAGCTCTAGTCAGTTTAATTACTTATTAGGTGTGGGACGGGCGGATATAACGGGCGCAATTGCTGAAACTGGTATGTTTGGTTATGCCGCGCGCCAAGAGGTGTCAGGTTTAAACGATCGATTGTATTCTCAAGCTTACATCATTGATGATTCGCCTCAGCAACATTCTTAGCATTCTATAGGGCGTGTGGTGTATGTATCGGCGGACATGGGCGCAATGTTTAATTCAGTTAAAAGTGCGGTGATCAAACGTCTTAAAGCCAAGTACGGCAATATGTATCGAGATGATAATGTCATGCTGACAGCCACTCACACGCATGTGGGTAATGCTGGCTATTCGCACCAAACCCTATATCAATTTGCAAGCATGGATAGCACCCTAAATGGATATAGCTCGCAAAACTTTGAAGCCATCGTCAATGGTATTGTGGACTCTATTGTGCAAGCACATAATGGATTGGCGCCGGGTAATCTGTCATTGGCTCAAGGAAGATTGGTCGGCGCGACCATCAATCGATCACTTGAAGCTTATTATCAAAACCAAGACGCGCATCATTATGACTCAACCGTAAATGAGGTGATGACGCAGCTTCGTTTTGATAATTATCACGGTAAGCCGCTCGGTCTGATAAATTGGTTTGCTATACATCCCACAAGCTTTAGTAATCAATTTAATCACCTTAGTGCTGATAATAAAGGCTACGCGCAACTAAAAGCGGAGAACTATTTTAGCCAGACTGACCAATCCGATCATGCCAATACTATGGAGTCCCGATTATCAAATCAATTTGAAAACGAGGTTATTACGCCTGATTTTGTCGCAGCTTTTGCCAATGCGGATGAAGGGGATGTGGTGGCAAAAGGGGGGAATGCCAACTCGAGCGAAGGATATGAAGGCAGTCAAGATGAATGGGCAAATGTAATCCGAGATGGCAGTCTACAATTTAAGAAATCTCTTGATCTTTGGGATAAAGGCGTGCCATTAATAGGCCCTGTTGATGCCCGTTTACGCTGGGTGGATCTAGAAGGCTACCAAGTCGATGCACAATTTACAAATGGTGATGGCGCCAAACAGCTATGCTCGCCGGCACGCGGATTTTCATTTGCCGCAGGCGCGGAAAATGGACCATCTCACATACCTGGTATTTATGAGGGAATGACACAAGATACGTTTAGAGTTAATGACAGCATTAATCAGGTAGACACCTCTTTTAAAGGCAGCGTGGTTAGGGCTGGATTTAATGTATTGTCTGGACTGTACCAAGATGAGTGTCAAGGTCAAAAACGAACCTTGCTACCCAATGGAGCGTGGGGTTTGACTGAAACACAAAACCCTTTTCAGCTGATGCGTATTGGTAATTTGGCAATCGCTGGTATACCTGGCGAGCCGACCACAATGATCGGACGACGTTGCGTAACACTATTTCTGCTTCATTACAAGATAAGGGGGTTGATACCGTCGTCATTAATGGGCTTGCCAATCACTATAATGGATACTTGACCACAGTTGAGGAGTATTCGCAGCAGCTTTATGAAGGCGCATCCACCGAATATGGCCCTTATCAAGCGGCAGCCTACTTACAAGAGTTCAATGTGCTTGCCCAAAGTATGCATGATGGCGTGGTTAATAACCAAAATGCGTTGGCGCAGTTGAACCTTGAGGTCGCAGCAACCGATAACAGTAGCGAGACTTTTAGAGAACGCTCATTACCCCGCTATGATGTCAAACCCGAGGATCAGGCATGGGGGCAGGTTCTCACACAGCCAGATAGTAGCTATAAAGTAGGCGAGGTCGCAACCGTGATATTTAGAGGCGCACATCCCAAAAATATTTTAAAAACAGGGGGTACTTTCTTAAAAGTACAACGTCTCTATCAGAACGAATGGAGGGATTATTTAACAGATCGAGATTTTGATACTTTGTATACGTGGAGAAGAGATGGTGCATTATCCAGTCAAATCATCATACAGTGGCGAATCCCTTTCGATGCCCCACATGGTACCTACCGGTTAGTCCATCAAGGCAATTGGAAAGCCAAGTCTGACGGACGCATACGGCCGTATAGCGGCTATTCTGATGCATTTGTGGTAGTAAATAATTAACTGTGTTAGGGGCTGTATTAGAATGACGTCATATTGATGACAAATGACGCTTATCCCTACACGTTTAAACTCATTGATAAATCTACTGAACTAAGAAGCTTATGATAAACCCACTTGCGCAACTTGCAACCCTCAAAAAATTATATGACAGCAAGATTCTACCTGTCATTATAGACAAAGCGTGTAGTTTAGATAGTATCAGTAAAAAAAGACAACTTGTGGTTCCTAAGGCCAGTGGTGTGGTGCTTGAGGTGGGCGTTGGTAGTGGACACAATGCCAAGTTCTATAATAGCGAAAAGGTGACCCGTGTGATTGGCGTTGACCCTTTCATACATATCAACGCGCCGCAGCGTTTTGAAAATGCAGGTATTGAGTTTATTGTGAAGATGATGTCTGCCAAAAAGCTACCGCTTGAAGATAATAGTATCGACAGTATTGTTATGACGTTTACGCTTTGCTCTATCGATGATCCTACTAAAGCGCTAAGCGAAATGAGACGGGTACTAAAACCTTCTGGTAAGTTATATTATGCCGAACATGGTTTGGCACCGCAGCCAAAAATAATAAATAAAATCCAAAAAACCATCACCCCTGTATGGAAGCCAATAGCGGGCGGGTGTCATCTGGATAGAGATATTGAAGCGCTTATAACGCAATCAGGATTTGAAGTAGCAGGCGAGCAAGGCTATGATGATCGAGTGAGTATGGTTGCGTATTACTACTGGGGCGAGGCCGTTTAGAGGCTAAATAGGAAGGCTAAATACGAAGGCTCAAGAGGAAGCCTAAATACGAAGGCTCAAGAGGAAGCCTCAGGAGTAGGGGTAAGATAATACGGTATTAAACAAATGCTTAGATAAAGATAAGGCCTTATTCGTTTATACAAATAAAACCTTATGTTGCAAACTTAGCTTATAAACTATATTTTTTTGCGCTTTCATCAGAGTTGTACAACTCACCAAAAGTTTCTCTTTGCTGCAAATGCCAACCAATAATAAAGGCGCTGATACCGACTATAGAGAGATACAGCGCAGGCGCAAAGCTTATCTGACTAGTCATCTTAAACAAAAAGTAAGGTAGGACGGCACCCAATATTGCTGATATTGTGTTATAAGACACTGATACTGAAAATAGACGAATGGTAGTTGGAAAGAGTTGAACAAATATGGCGGTACATAGCCCAATCATACCAGTACAAAATCCTAATAACCCGTACATAGGAAGAATATAATCGCCTTGTCCATTCGCCAGATACGCATAAAACATCCAAATCTGAATGGATAACGCCAACGCTGCCAACATAAATGTCTTTGACATACCGATTTTATCGGCCAAAACGCCATAAAAAATACAGCCCACTATCTGCGTTACCAACGCAAATAAACTGGCATACATCACAAAATTAGGCTCTGTTTGGAACTTTAAAGCAATAAGTTTGGGCAGTAATATCATCACTACCATAATCAAGCTGGATCTAACAAACGAAATCGCTGAAGATAATACAGCGGCGGATCTAATACCAACCACATTATCGCTTGATAACATATTGGAGTCACTATGACGATTAAGTTGGTGATTTTCAAATACCGGGGTCTCTTTTATACGGCGCCACATCAAAAGCATTAAAGCAGTCAGCACGCCACCCATAACCGCAGGAATACGCCATCCGTAGTCAATTAAAGCTTGTGGCTCTAAGACTCCGACCAGTAATTTAGCAAATACAACCGATATGACAGAACCAAATATACCGCCGGCCACCGCCAAACTACAATACGTCGCCAAACGGCTTCGTTTGGTGTGCTCTGCTATAAACACCCAACTAAGCGGGGCATGCGCGCCAAATGCGATGCCTTGTAGCATACGAATAAAGATAAACAAGATAGGCGCAAGAATACCAACTTGCGCATAGGTTGGTAAAAATGCCGCTAACAATGTGGTAATAGCCAATAAAGCGATACTAACAAAAAAGGCAGGTTTACGACCTTTTTTATCGCCATATCTACCAATTAGTATCGCCCCTAGAGGACGAGATAAGAAGCCAATACTCATTAAACCAATGATCTTTACTTGTATTAAAGCCACACTGTCTGTATTTGGGAAGAACACCTTTGCAATCACGTCGGCGATATGAAGATAGATAAGAAAGTCAAAAGCTGCCATTGCATAGCTAAAGCAAACAAATAGAATTTGATAATTGATAACCTTCTTATCTAGATAAGAAGAAATAGAAATACTTGAGCCATTATTATTGTGCGTTTTGATCATACAATTGATTTGAACCGCTTATTATTGACCTAAAATTAAATATTAATTTATATAAATTACATATTAATAACAAAACTTACGTATTGTATGAGTATACACTGTTTTTAATTACAAACCACCACTAAAAATACTAAATGCGCTATCTAGTCGTATTTATATTTATAGAGTTAAACCATACTGAAACGTTATAAACTATAGATTAGCGCAGCTATTTGAAATACAAAATCTTTCACATTATCTACCACATTCTTTATATATATAAACTAAGTAAAATTAATAGTAATAGTTAGTAAAGGTAATAATTCAACCTTATTTAATATATATCAACCTATTTATAAATGAATAAATTAGGTCTAATAAAAGGAATTAATATGAGGTTGCAAATTTTAATAGATGTAGCTATAAAAATGTCAGCAGACATGAGTGTTAGAATGACAGCTAGAAGGTAAGCTTGAAAGAATCCTAAAAAGAGATCACAAATGACAGCACAAACTAAATAAATAAATAAATTAATAAATGAATAAATGAAATAAAAGCAGAAAAATGGAGCCCATCCTGAATTCTGTGTAACTGCAATTTAGATTAAATGCTTACTAACACGCTCATCGAACATAATCATAAATCGATTAAGAGCAGACGTCCAGTTACGGATGGGCATCGACCACTTTTTAGACGCCTGCTGAGTCGCTAGATAAACAACCTTTAACGCCGCTTGATCAGATGGGAATATCTTACGCTTATTCACAGCGGTACGAATCACGCTATTTAATGACTCGATAGCATTGGTCGTATAAATGGCTTTTCTAATGTCTTTCGGGTAATCAAAGAACACGGTTAAGCCCTCCCAATTATTGCGCCAAGAGGTAACCACATGCGGGTATTTATCGCCCCAGATCTCATTAAACTGCTCAAGGCTAGCCTCTGCCAGCTCAAGCGTATCAGCACCATAAACCGCCTTTAAACCAGCCGCTACTTTTTTTCTATCTTTCCATGGTACAAACTTCATAGAGTAACGTACCATATGCACAATACATAGCTGAACCTGTGTGTTTGGATATACCGTATTAATTGCCTCGCTAAAGCCTTTTAAACCATCCACACAGGCAATAAGAATATCTTGAACCCCACGGTTTTGTAGTTCAGTGAGAATACCTAGCCAGAACTTAGCGCCTTCATTCTCCGATAGCCACATACCCAGTAGCTCCTTTTTGCCCTCAAGATTGACGCCTAAGGCCAGATAGATGGCTTTATTAATGATTTGCTTGTCTTGACGTACTTTAACGACAATGCAGTCTAAATATACGATAGGATATAAGCTACTTAGTGGACGATTCTGCCATGCTGTGATGTCATCTATGATGTTGTCAGTAACCCTTGATACGAGACTGGTTGAGATATCAACGTCATAGATATCTTTGATACTCTCAACAATCTCAGTGGTTGTCTGGCCTTTGGCGTAAAACATGATGATTTTATCATCGAGCCCAGTGATACGAGTTTGATGCTTTGCAACCAATACAGGATCAAAGCTTCCTTCACGGTCTCTGGGTGTAGATACTTCAATCTCACCTGTGTCACTGCGCACTGTCTTTTTGGTGTGACCGTTGCGCTTGTTTGGGGTATCCGCCTTTTCATGCTTAGGATAGCCTAGATGCTCTTCCATCTCGGCTTCTAATGCAGTGTCAATAAATGACTGCATGAGCTCTTTTTGAAATGCTTTGATGTCTTCAAAGCTGCCAACGTGTTTGGCCATTTGTTCGGCTAGTTTTTTTAGTTCTGTTTGTTTTGTCATTGCTTATTCTCCTTTACTATGGATTATAAGCAGTTACACAAAGTTTGGGAAAGTCTC